>CALXAS010000068.1 GCA_944386315.1 uncultured Clostridia bacterium
TTTTTTGCTGCTCTCCATCTTCTTTCTCCTGCTACTATTTCATAATAGTTATCTTTCTTCGTCACAATAATTGGCTGTATCACGCCATACACTTTAATAGATTCTGCTAATTCTTCTATTGCTTCTTCATCAAAATTTCTTCTAGGTTGGTTACTATTTGGTTCTATCTCTGTAATTTTTATTTTTTCAATAACTTCTCCTTCTTTTTTTTCTTCGCTTTCTCGTTCTAGTACAGAATTATCTCCAAATAAAGCATCTAACCCTTTTCCTAAACCTGTATTTTTTGCCATTTTATCCACCCTTTCTTTTTTTATTTCATATGTTTTGCTTTTTGTTCTTCTTCATTCTTTTTTAAAAATTCCTTTGCAAATTTCTCATAAGACTTAGCACCTTTAGACTTAGGATCATAAATACTAATAGGCATTCCATAACTTGGTGCCTCACTTAATCTAACATTTCTAGGAATTACCGTCTTGTATACTCTGTTCTCAAAGTATTTGCTTACTTCCTTTACTACTTGATTAGATAAGTTTGTCCTAATGTCAAACATAGTTAATAAAGCTCCCTCTACTTCTAAGTTTGGATTCAAGTGTTTCTTTACTAAGTTGATAGTATTAATCAGTTGTCCCAATCCTTCTAATGCGTAGTATTCGCATTGTACAGGAATTAGCACACTATCAGAAGCAGTAAATGCATTTAGTGTAATTAGGCCTAATGATGGAGGGCAGTCTATAATAATATAATCATATTTGTCTTTTATGCAATCTAATTTTTCTTTTAATCTTTGTTCTCTTGACATCATAGATACTAATTCCACTTCTGCTCCTGCCAAATTGATATTAGATGGACATACATCTAAATTTTTCACCATAGTAGTTTGTAATGTGTTTTCTATTTCAACATCATTAATAATCACATCATACACAGAAAAATGAACACTTTTATCTATTCCCAATCCACTTGTTGCATTTCCTTGCGGATCGGTATCTACCATTAGCACTTTTTTCCCTTTTTTAGCAAGGATAGTGCTCAAATTGATTGTGGTTGTAGTCTTTCCGACGCCACCTTTTTGATTTGCAATTGCTACTACTTTTCCCAAAAAAATTACCTCCATCTCATTTTTTTACCTATATATGTTATATAAAAATATTGAATATATGTCAATAAATTTTGTTAAAATATTCAAATTTTTTTCAAAAAAAAGAGCTAATTTTTAGCTCTTCCTTTTTTATCGAATTGGATTTTTGCTTGGAATACCAGACTTTCTAGGATATTGTGATGGTGTATTTTTTACTTTTTTGATAATAATATTATTTCTTTCTATTTCTGTATCCATTAAATGAAAATAATCTACTTTTTCTAATTCCCCACCCAATACTGCTATTGCTTTTTTAGCTTCATCTAACTCTTCTTGTATGTTTGGACCTTTCATGCAAATACATTTTCCTTCTTTTTTTACAAAAGGAAGCATATATTCCAACAAAACTGGTAGATTTGCTACTGCTCTAGAGGTTGCAATATCGTATTTTTCTCTATTTTCTTTTGCAAAATCTTCTGCTCTAGCATGTTCTACTACTACATTGGATAATTGCAATTTTGTAACTATTTCTTTTAAGAATGAAATTCTTTTATTCAGTGCATCTATTAATGTAAAAGAAGTATTCGGACAGATAATAGCAAGTGGTATTCCAGGAAATCCTGCCCCCGTTCCTACATCTATCACTTTTTTTTCTTCTTCTATATAAGGAGAAATTGTCATAGAATCTATAAAATGCTTTAATATAATTTCTTTTGGATCTGTTATTGCTGTTAAATTCATTTTTTGATTCCATTCTAACAATAATTCCATATAAGAAAAGAATTTTTGCATTTGTTCTTCTGCTATTTTATTTGCACTTTCTGGATACTCTTTTGTCCATTCTTTTTTAAATTCCTCAAAATTCATATTTTTTCCTCTCTATTCCTATTTTCTAACGTTTCTAAGTAAATTAATAAAACAGAAATATCTGCTGGAGAAACACCGGATATTCTAGATGCTTGTCCTACTGAATTTGGCCTTATTTGATTTAATTTCTGTCTTGCCTCTAGCCTTAATCCCTTTATTTGTTCATAATTAATGTGTTCTGGCAATATTTTTTTCTCTAATTTTTTAAATTTTTCTACTTGTTGCTCTTGTAATTTAATATATCCCTCATACTTTATTTGTATTCCGACTTCTTGCTTTACTTGTTCTGGTAGTTCTGGTCGTTTTGTATCTATTTCTTTTAATATATCATAACCCAATTCTGCTCTTCTTACTAAATCTGCTAATTTTACTCCTGTTGAAATATGCGAAGATTGGTGTTTTTCTAAAAAAAGATTCACTTCTTCCGTCGGTTTTATAATTGTTTCTTTTACACGCTTTGTTTCTTCCTCGATTTGTCTCTTTTTCACTAAAAATTTTTGATATCTTTCCTCTGAAATTAAACCTACTTCATGCCCTATTTCTGTTAGCCTTAAATCTGCATTATCTTGTCTTAATAAAAGCCTGTATTCTGCTCTAGAAGTCATCATTCTATATGGTTCATTCGTTCCTTTTGTTACAATGTCATCAATTAAAACCCCTATATAGCCCTGTGTTCTATCTAAAATAATTGGCTCTTTTCCTTGTAATTTCAAACTGCTATTAATTCCTGCCATTAGTCCTTGGCAGGCTGCTTCTTCGTAACCAGAAGTTCCATTGGTTTGACCAGCAAAATATAAACCTTCAATACCTTTATACTCTAAAGATAGTTTTAAATCCGATGGCACAATACAATCATATTCTATTGCATAAGCTGGTCTTGTAAACTCTGCATTCTCTAGTCCTGGAACGGTCCTATACATAGCTATTTGTACATCTTCTGGCAACGATGAACTCATTCCTTGGATGTACATTTCTTCTGTATCTCTTCCCACTGGCTCTACAAATATTTGATGTCTTTCTTTATCTGCAAATCTCACTACTTTATCTTCTATAGAAGGACAATATCTTGGTCCTGTTCCTACTATTTCCCCTGCATATAAAGGAGAACGATGTAGGTTTTTTCTAATAATTTCATGTGTTTTTTCGTTGGTATAAGTTAAATAGCATGGTAATTGCTCTACACAAAGATCAATGGTATCTTCAAAAGAAAACGCTTCTGGATTTTTATCACCTTCTTGTATCTCCATTTTAGAGAAATCTATGCTTTTTCTGTTAATTCTAGCTGGTGTTCCAGTTTTAAATCTTACTAGATGTACTCCCTCTCGTCTTAAGGCCTCCGAGAATTGATTAGCTGGAAATACTCCGTCTGGTCCACTCTCAAAAGAAGTTTCTCCTATATAAATTTTTCCTTTTAAATAGGTTCCTGTCGCTACGATAATACTATCTACCTCATAAATAGCCCCTATATTCGTTTCTACACTCTTTACTTTTCCATTCTCCACTGTAAAATCTACAATCTCTGCTTGTTTTAAATATAAATTTTCTTGCTTTTCTAAGGTGTGCTTCATTTCCATTTGATATCTTTTTCTATCCGCTTGCGCTCTTAAGGAATAAACTGCTGGACCTTTCGATGTATTTAGCATACGAAGTTGTGTATAGGTTTTATCTATATTTTTTCCCATTTCACCACCTAGGGCATCTATCTCTCTTACTAGATGTCCTTTTGAGCTACCTCCTATATGTGGATTACATGGCATATTGGCTACTGCTTCTAAACTAATAGAAAATAATAGGGTTTTCATTCCCATTCTTGCTGCTGCTAGCGCTGCTTCACATCCAGCATGTCCTGCACCGATTACTGCTATGTCATATTTCCCTGCTTTATACTTCATCTTTATTTACCTCGCTTATCTCGTTTTTTCTCTCATTATCTCCCGTTATCTCTCGTTTTCTCCGTTTTGCATGAAACTTAAAATTGTGTTCTGGTAACTTTTTTGGCATTTATTTTTCGTTTTTCTTTATTTTTTCAATGTTTCTGTGAAACGTTTTGTCTTTTTGACATTTTGTCTTCTGTTCATTTGTTCGCTATCATCGTTTGTATCCCTTGCTGTTCTAAGCATTCCGTCGTTTTATTTTTAGAATATATAAGTTAAATTTTGTATTCTAATTGATTTATTGGTAAAATTTATTTTTGATTTTTATATTCTTTCCTATTTATCCTATCCATTATTTTTATTCTCTCGAAAATAAATTCTAAGCCATTTTTATTGTTTAAATATAAGATTGTTCATTTTTTATTCTTTTTAGCTTTATTTTTTATTTTCGCGCGTTTTTTTACTTTCCTAAACAAAACTTACTAAAAATTTCTTGTATGATATCTTCAGAAATATTTTCTCCTGTTATTTTTCCTAAACATTCTAAACTTTCTTTGATTGGAATCGCTACCATATCCACTGGCAAATCTTCTTTTATACTTTGTATGGCTTGCTTAATATTTTTTCGTGCTTCTGTAATTTGATTTTTATGCCTTAGATTCGTAATAATCGTTTTATCTGCTTGAATTTCGTCCATATGGAACATTTCTTCTATTTTTTCATATAGTTTTTCTATTCCTTCTCCTGTTTGTGCCACTATTTTTATGATTGGTTTCTTTTTTTCTATTAAAATTTTTTCTTTTTCTAAATGTTTATCTTCTAAATCCGTTTTATTAATTAGAATAACGGCCTTTTTCTCCCCTAATTTATTTAAAATTTCTTCATCTTCTTTTGTAATTCCTGTTCCATTATCTAAAAGAACTAATACTAAGTCTGATTTTTCCATTACTTGGATTGCTTTTTTTACGCCTATTTCCTCGATTTTATCCTTTGTTTTTCGAATACCTGCTGTATCTACTATTTTTAAAGGAACACCTTTTACCGTAACAAATTCTTCTATGGTGTCTCGTGTTGTTCCCTCTATATCGCTAACAATGGCCCTATCTTCTTTTAAAATTCTATTTAATAAAGAGGATTTTCCTGCATTTGGTTTTCCAATAATAGCGGTTCTTATCCCCTCTTTTAGTAACTTTCCTGTAGCAAAACTATTTTCTAACCCTTCTAAATCTTTTTTTACTTCTTCTAAGCGATTCATTAGTTTTTCATTCGTTACTTCTACCTCATCATATTCTGGATAATCAATAGAAGCCTCTATATCTGCCATTCCATCTAACAATTTATCCATAATTCCATGAATTTTTTGTGATAAAAATCCTTGTAATTGCTCAGAAGCTGCTTTTTCTTCTTGCAATGTTTTGCTATTAATAATATCTATCACAGATTCTGCCTGTGATAAATCTATTCTTCCATTTAAAAAAGCTCTTTTGGTAAATTCTCCTGGTTCAGCAAGTATAGCTCCATTTTGAATACATTCTTCCAAAATTAATTGTTCTACTATTATTCCCCCATGAGAATTAATTTCGCACATATCTTCTTTTGTATAGCTTTTCGGATTTTTAAAAAAAGAAACTAATACTTCATCTAGTATTTCTTCCGTTTTCGCATTTACAATATAGCCATATCGAATCGTATAGCCTTCTATCTCTTCTATTTTTATTTTATTTTTCTTTTGCGTTCTAAAAATTTTTTGTATAATTTCAAAAGTTTTTGGACCACTCATACGAATAATCCCAATCCCTCCATTACCTATAGCCGTAGAGATTGCTGCAATTGTTTCCATTTATATCACATCCTTTATAAAAGTCAAAGTTAGAAATCAGTTTATTTTGATAAACTAAAATCCGAACTTTGACTTCCGATTTTTTATATTTTACTTATTACAATTCTTCTATTATCATTTTCTCCTATACTATGCGTTTCTATTTTTGAATTATCTTGTAATTTGCTATGAATAATTTTTCTTTCATATGCCGTCATAGGCTCTAATGTAATAGATTTTCCTGTTCTTAATACAGTTTTTGAAACTTTATCTGCTAAGTCTTCTAATACTTTTTTTCTTTTTTCTCTATAATTTTCTATATCTAAAGTTAATTTTATTTTTCCAGATGCTTTTTTATTGGCTATAGCAGATAAAATATTTTGCATTGCATTTAAGGTTTCTCCCCTATAACCTATTAAAGTTCCTGCCAAATTTCCTTTTATTTCTATCATAATCGTATAATCTTCTACTTTACTTTCATAACTTAGAGAACTATCCATTTGTGGTAAAAAAGTATTTAAAAATTCTTCTACTTCTCCTTTTGCTTCTTGTATTTCATCTATATTTCTATCATATTCTTTTACCTTATTTACTGTTTTTTTATCTGTTTCTTTTAGCGTTAACTCTACTTTTACTACTCTTGGTGTTAAAATACTAAAAAAGCTTCTTTTATCCTCTTTTTCTAATACTTTAATTTCTACTTGATTTCTACTTACTTTTAATTCCTTTAATCCGTTTTCAATAGCCTCATTGGTCGTTTTTCCTTGAGCTATAATTTTATCCATTTTCTTGTTCCTCCTTATTTGTCATAACCTTATCAATTATTAATCTCTCAATTATCATTAGTACATTGCTTACTAACCAATATAAAGCTAGACCTAAAGGAGCAACAATAGCAATAGATATAGACATAATTGGCATCATATAAAGCATAGTATTGTTCATTTGTTGCATGCTATCTAGCTCATCCGGTTGTTTTGTTTCTCCATTCTCTATTACAATTTCTTTCTTCTTCATTGCTTTCTTTTGTGCACTTGTTGTCATTTTTATAGAAATGAAAGAAGTTATGACATATAAAACTGGTATAATGTATACTCTCCAATCGTTAAGGCTTGCTGTTGGTACTTTACTCAAATCAATTCCTAAAAAGTCCATGTTAATATATACATTTTCGTCCTCTGCTCCCTTTTTCTCAATAATTTCTATTTCAGGATAATAAGAAGAACTAGAACCATTTTCTTGTTGTATTTCTGTTTTATAATTTTCTATTACCTGTGGATCCACCTTTTTCATATAAGTAAGCGGTTGACTCACTAGCCAAAAGACAGATAAAATAATTAACAATTGAATAATGGAACTAAAGCATCCGCTAAACGGATTCATTTTTTCCGTTTTATACATTTCCATCATTTCTTGGTTTAGTTTTTCTGGATTATTTTTATATTTTTGTTGTAATTCCTGCATTTTTGCCTGTATTTTAGATGATTTTCTCATAGTGGTTTGTTGTTTTACTGTTAATGGAATTAAAATAATTCTTAATATAACAGAAAAAACAATAATGGCAATACCATAATTCTGAAATATATTATATAAAAAATTCAATAAATAACCAAATATTTCTGATATAAAACCCATTTGTTTCCTCTACTTTCTTATTTTAATGGATCATACCCACCTTTTGAAAAAGGATTACATTTTAAAATTCTTTTTCCTCCTAAAAAGCATCCTTTTAAGAAACCATATTTTTCTATCGCTTGCTTTGTATATTCCGAACAAGTAGGATAATATTTGCATTCTACTCCTAACACATGTAACATAGGAGATAATGTTTTTTGATAGATTTTTATTAAGAAAATACCTATTTTTCTCATTCTACTTTTCCTTTTCTTATTTTTGCTCTTTGGAATAAGCGTAGCATATCTTCTTCTATCTGCTTGCAATGATATTTTTCTACTTTTTTCTTTTTATTCCAAACAAAAACAATAGAATATCCTTTTTTTAATTCTTCTTTATGCAAGCGGAAACTCTCTCTTATTAGTCTTTTTAAACGATTTCTTTTCGTTGCTTTTGCAATTTTTCTACTAATGGCAATTCCTAATCTATTTTTTTCTTGCCCATTTTTATATAGATACATTGTAATAAACTCACCTTTATAAAATTTTCCTTTTGTGAGTACTGTTTTAAATTCGTAATTCTTTTTTAATGTATCTATCTTCCTCATTTTAATCATTCCTTTATTCCCTAGGTAGCTATGTATTACAAATAAAGACCACATACTTTTCTATACGTGGCCCTTCCTTTACGCACTTATTTTTTTTCTTCCTTTTGCACGTCTTGCTTTTAATACATTTCTTCCTGCTCTTGTTTTCATTCTTTTCATGAATCCGTGTTCTTTTTGTTCTTGTCTCTTTTTTGGTTGGAATGTTCTTTTCATTTTTTCGCACCTCCCTGTATCTATGAAAACCGTAATTATTTTTCGTTTTATAGCTCACTAATTATATCGCAAGTTTTCTTTTATGTCAATACTACCGCTTAAAATTCAGTTGTAACGAATAAAAATTTTTTTCTTAGAAAATTAAAGTTTTTAAAGATTATTTTCTGTATACTTTTCGCAATC
>CALXAS010000069.1 GCA_944386315.1 uncultured Clostridia bacterium
GGTCGCTATAGGGCTCGAACCTATGACCCCCTGCTTGTAAGGCAGATGCTCTCCCAGCTGAGCTAAGCGACCATTTCTCTCGACGAGATTAAGTATACCCGATTTTCATCAGATTGTCAATACTTATTTTTAATTTTTTTATTTTTTTGTCACAACTGCCTATTTTTTCTTTATTTTTGGGCAGTTGTGACTTTATTTTATATAAATTTTAGAGCTTTTCTATTTTTATTTTAATAATTCTATTGCCTTTTGCAATTGTGTATCCTCACTCTCTTCTATATCATACAATGTTTTTCCTTCTGGTAAGGTTACTTCTACATCTGGTGTAATTCCCACTTCATGAATTTTATTATGGTTTGGTGTAAAATACTCTTCTGTTGTTAGTTTTAATCCACTTCCATCAGACATAGAGTATACCGTTTGTATAACACCTTTCCCATAAGTTTTTTGTCCCACTAATGTAGCATTATCATTTTCTTTTAATGCTGCAGCTAATATTTCTGATGCACTAGCTGAATATTCATTTACTAATACTACAACTGGTATCGTAATGCTTCTATCTTTTTCTGCCTTTGTTTCTTCTTCCTCAGCACTTTTACTCTTCGTGATTAAAATTGTTTTTCCTTTTTCTATCATTAAATCTGCTATATCTACTGCCTCGTCAACAATTCCTCCACCATTATTTCTTAAGTCGATAATTAATGATTTTACATTTTGATTTTGTAATTCTTGATATTTTTCTTCAAATTCCTGTGCTGTTCCATCATCAAAAGAGGCTATTTGCATATACCCTATTTGATTTTCTAGTATTCTTGCTTCTACATGGTTTACTTGTACGGTTCTTCTTTCTACTTCTACATCAAAGGTTTCTTCTCCTCTTAAAATAGTTAGCGTTACTTTTGTTCCTTCTTCTCCCTTCATTTTATCAGAAGCTTCATCTAGTTGCTCTCCTGTATATTCTACTCCATCTACTTTAGTAATCACATCTCCTGCTTTTAGCCCTGCCTCTTCTGCTGGAGATTGTTCTATTGGCATTAAAATAACAATTTGATTTGTTTGTGTATTATTGGTAATATACACACCTATTCCTACATACTTTCCTATGGTATCTTCCATATATTCTTTCATTTCGTCTGGCGAAATATATTCGGAATACTCATCTCCTAAACCTGCTACATAGCCTTTAATAGCTGTTTGAATCATTTGTTCCTCATCGATTTCCCCTATGTAATGCTCTTCTATAAAACTTTTTAAATAGTTTATTGTTTTGGAAAGAGAAGAGGTATCTGTTGATATTCCTACATATCTAACGCCTCCTTCTCCTACTAACTTATACATAAAAATAGATGTAATCATAAAAGTAATTAATGCAGTAAGTACTACTAACATAATAATTTTATAAATACTTTGTTTTTTATCCGATTTCATTTTTTCCTCCTTGGCCAGTGAGCCATTTCTTAAATCTTTCTTTTTATTTTATTCTGGAAAATAGAAGTTAGAAGTATGAATGAACAATATTTTCTACTTCTAACTTCTTTCTCTACTCGCTTTCTTGTGTACTACCTTGCAGATATGACTTAGGATTTACTGGAGATCCATTCACTCTTACTTCAAAATGTAAATGTGGTCCTGTGGAATTTCCTGTTGAACCTACTTCCATAATTAAATCACCTTTTTTTACTTCTGTTCCTACTGTTGTTAATATTTTCTGACCATGTCCATATAAAGTAGAAATTCCGTTTCCATGATTAATCATGACACAGTTGCCATACCCTCCATAATAACTAGCCATGGTTACTACACCATCTGCTGCTGCAATAACCGGCGCCCCAAAGCCTGCATTTCCAATATCAATTCCTGTATGTTGTTTTACTACTCCTTGTATAGGGTGTTCTCTTATTCCATAGTCTGATGTTATGTAAGTTCCACTTTTAGCCACTGGCCACGCCATTACTCCTCCTGTATAAGTACCATTGTACTCTTGATCTGCAGCCAATCGAATTAAGTTTTCTATTCTTTCTTCTTCCGCTTTGTATTCCTCTATTTTTTGTTGCAATTCTTTTTCACTATCAGAAAGTTGACTCAAATAACTTTGTTGCACTGTTTTATTATTTTGCATTGTCACATAAGTTTGCTCTCTTTTGGCTTTTAATATTTTTAAATTTGCTTTCTGTTCTTCTAAACTTTTTTGTGTATTTTCTACTTCTGTTTTTTCTGCTTCAATACTTTCTAATAGTTCTGTATCCGCCTCTACTATCTGTTCTAACATGTAATAATTGGATAAAAAGTCTGTTAAACTACTAGAATTGAATAATAAATCTAAAAAAGAAGTTTCTCCTTTTTCATATAACACAACTAATCTCTCTGCCAAAAGTTCTTCATTCTCTTCATAATTCTTTTGCAAAGTTTCTAATTTAGCTGTTGTTTCGTCTACTTGTGTCTGTAGTTCTGTTAATTGTGTATTAAAATCCTCAATTTCCTGTTCTGCCTGTGCAATGGTATCATCTAATTGTTGTATTTGCACGATGGTTGCTGACAATTCTTCCTGTACATATTCTAGTTGTCCTGTACTTTCTTCTATTTGATTTTGCAAGTTTTGCTGTTGTTCTTCTAAAGTTTCTGCTTGTACTATATTTCCAAAGAGTAAGCATGAAACTAAAAAGAAAATAATGATAAAACGCAATATATAAGATGTTATTTTTTTATTTTTCATTTTGCTTACCCCTTTCTTTCTTCTATGATTCTTGTGCAGCTCCTGCTGCTAACGTATAGCCTCCTGGTAGATAATCTAATGGGTCTAGTGGATTTACTGAGAAAAATTGCGATATTGAACTTGCTCTTCTTAGTTCATAATGTAAATGTGGTCCTGTACTACCTCCAGAATTACCAGATTGTGCAATAACTTGTCCTTGCGTTACATATTGCCCTGATGAGATATTAAAGCTATTCAAATGTCCATATAAGCTAATATAATTATTTCCATGTATAATGACAATATAATGTCCATATCCTCCTGGATTTTCTAATGTATAAGCATATCCAGATGCTGTTGCATATACATCTTCATATCTTGCTCCTATATCAATTCCTTTGTGTTTCCTTCCCCATCTATTTTTCATAGTAGAAGTAACTACTTTATTGTTACATGGCCAAATAAAGGTACCATCAAAATGTAATCCTGATCCATTTGTTGTAGATCCACTGCTACTACTACCACCATTATTATTTGCCGCTTCTTGTTCTTTTCTTTTTTGTTCCTCTTCTAAAGCCTTTAATTGTGCCGCTGCCTGTGCTTCTACTTCTTTTATTCTCTCATTATAATCATCAATTTCACTTTGTAACTGTTTATCTTGTGCATTTAAATTTTGGGCTTTTTGTTCTCTTTCTTCTTTTTGTTGTTGTAATGTAACCGTCTTTGTTTGTTTTTCTGCTTTTAAGCTAGTTATTTCTGACTTTTGACTTTCCAACTCTGATTTTGCATTTTCTATTTCTTGTTTTTCAGTATTAATACTTTCTAATAATTCCATATCACATTCTGCAAGCTGTGATAAAGAATAATAATTAGAAAGGAAATCTACTAATCCTTCTGAACTAAATAATAAATCTAAAAAAGAAGTTTCTCCTTTTTCATACATAACTACTAGTCTTTCACTCAATAGCGCTTCATTTTCATCATATTCTTCTTGTTTTTTTTGTATTTCTACTTTCTTCTGGTCTATAGATGTTTGTAAGTCATTTATTTGTGTTTCTAACGCTTTAATTTCGCTTTCATTTGTAGATATTTGTGTATCTAAGTTAGCAATTTCTTGCATTGCCTCACTTAAATCTTCTTCTACCTCAGCTTGTTGTGCTTCCTTTTGTTTCAATTCCTCATTTAATTGTTCACTTTGCTTATTTAATTCATCTATACTTGCTGCATAGACATTATACAGCATACCTCCTAATAAAGTAAACACTACGAACACAGATAGTATCTTTCTTTTCATTTTTTCTTTCCTCCTAAGAGTTTGTATTTTCTTTTTATTTTCGCTTACTTGTATATTTTATACTTCCAAATATTTTCTCATAGAAATAGCACTTCCGATGACACCAATGCCTATTCCTAAGATTAAATATACTGTTAAAACTAGTGCAAACATATCAGAGAAAGTTAATAAATTAAAGCTTACCATAGTTGCTACCGAGGAATCTAATAATTTATCGATTGCAAAGTTATAACTTACTCCCAATAGCACAATAGAAATCATAGCTGAAATAACTCCAATAATAATACCTTCTACAATAAAAGGCCATCTGATAAATCCATTGGTTGCTCCCACGTATTTCATAATAGAAATTTCTTTTCTTCTTGCATGTACTGTAAGTTTAATGGTATTTGCTATAATAAATATAGAAATAACTATTAACAATATTAAAATAACACCAGAAACAATTCTAATACCGTTAGCCACTCCAATTAAAGCATCAATTGTTTTGTCCCTTACCTCTATATTACTTACATTATCTAATTGCTTGATTTGTGCATATACATTATCACTTTGTTCCAAGTCTGTTAATGTTACTACATAAGATGGTTTTAAAGGATTTTTTTCATAGTATCCATTTAACAAATCACCATTTTCTCCAAATCTCTCTTTTAAAGAATTTAGTGCATCTTCTTTAGATACATACTGTGCTGTTGCCACATAATCTATAGCTCTAATTTGCTCTCCTGCTTGCTGTATTTGTTCTTCTGTTGCATCTTTATTCAAGAATACTTGCATTCCTTGTTGCGCTTCTACTTCTTCCATAATGTAATTTACATTTTCTCCAATAACAAAGAACAATCCAAAAATCAACATCGTAGCACACATAATAATTAAAGAGGCTCCTGTCGATTTTTTATTTTTAAATACGTTTCTAAATCCTTCTCCTAATAAATAACCCAATACACTATACCTCACTGTTATACCCACCTTTTTTATCATCTCTTACGATAACGCCTTTTTCTATTTGAATAACTCTTTTCTTCATTTGGTCTACAATGTCTTTCGCATGTGTTGCAATCACCACTGTAGTACCTCTCATATTAATATCGTTTAGCAATGTCATAATATCCCATGCTGTATCTGGGTCTAAGTTTCCTGTTGGCTCATCCGCAATTAACATAGAAGGATTATTCACTAATGCTCTTGCCAAAGCTACCCTTTGTTGTTCTCCTCCTGATAACTCATTAGGATACATCTTTGCTTTTCCACTTAAGCCTACTAAAGAAAGTACCATTGGCACTTGTCTTCTGATATGTTTTGGTGTAGCTCTTACAATATACATAGCAAACGCTACATTATCATATACGGTTTTATCTGGCAATAATCTAAAGTCCTGAAATACCACTCCCATACTTCTTCTTAAGTAAGGGACCCTTTTAGGCTTTAAAAAAGTGGTATCTTTTCCATTGATAATGATGTTTCCCGATGTTGGATTTTCTTCTTTTAATATCATTTTTATTAATGTGGATTTTCCTGAACCAGAAGGACCTACTAAAAAGGCAAATTCTCCTTTTTCAATTACAAAATTTGCATTATTTACTGCTTCTGTTCCTGTTTCATAGGTCTTACTTACATTTCTAAACTCTATCATTGTTTATAAGCTCCTTTTTATGTGCTTTTTTCGCATTTCTTCTTTATTTTTTTGCTTATTCTTCTTTATCATAACAATAAAACAAATTATTTGCAATAGTTTCTGATAGAAAAAAATTAGTAAAAAATGACTTTTTTCTTTTATTTTCTAAGCTTTTCTTGCTTTTTCTTACTTTTTTAAAATTCACACAAAATTCACATTTTTATTTTATCCGGTAAGTTAGAATGATTAGATAAAAATGTACTTTATATTCCATGCAACTTTACTATTCCTTTATTTTCTGATAAATTGCTTCTGCATCTATTCCAAATGCATGCATTAATTCTTCTGGCTTTCCAGATTTTCCAAAACAATCGTTAATTCCCATTCTCTCTACTTTGCAAGGATATTCTTCTGCTAGTACTTCACAAACAATGCTGCCTAATCCTCCTGCAATTTGATGATCCTCTACTGTTATGATTCTTTTAGTTTCTTTTGCACATCGAATAATAGCCTCTTTATCTACTGGTTTTAGGCTATACATATCTAATACTCTTACCAAAATTCCTTCTTTAGCTAATTGTTCTTTTGCTTTTATGGCTTCTGCTACCGTTACTCCTGTAGCTATAATCGTAGCATCTGTACCTTCTCCTATTTGCACCGCTTTTCCTATCTGAAAGGTTTGATTGGTATCATAAATAACAGGTGTTTCCATTCTAGCTAACCTTACATAAGCTGGTCCTTTTCTATTACATATTTCTTCTATCATCCATTTGGTTTGTGTATCATCAGAAGGGCAAAGTACGGTCATATTAGGAAGTGCTCTCATCATTCCTATATCTTCTAACATTTGGTGAGTAGCTCCATCTTCTCCTATATTCACACCATAATGTGTGGCACATATTTTTACATTTAAATTTGGATAACAAATACTATTTCTAATTTGGTCATAAGCTCTTCCTGCTGCAAATACAGCAAAAGTACTAGCAAATGGGATTTTTCCACAAGTAGCAAATCCTGCGGCAGTTCCTAGCATATCTTGTTCTGCAATTCCTATGTCAAAAAAACGCTCTGGAAATTTTTCTGCAAACAAATTGGTTTTTGTAGCACTAGATAAATCTGCATCCAGAACTACTATATCTTTTCTTTTCTCTCCTAAACTAGCTAAAGCTTCCCCATAACTTTGTCTTGTTGCTATTTTCTTCTCTAGCATTTTTCCATTCCTCCTTCCAATTCTTTTATTGCTTTTTCGTATTCCTCTTTGTTAGGTGCTTTTCCATGCCATCCTGCCTTATTTTCCATAAAAGATACTCCTTTGCCTTTTACTGTTTTTGCAATAATAACAGTTGGTTTTTCTTTTGTTAATTTAGCTGTTGTAAAAGCATCTATCAAGCTTTGTATATCATGTCCATCTACGGTAAGTACATGAAATCCAAAACTTTTCCATTTTCCTTCTAAGTTATCTAAGGCTTTTACGGTTTCTATACTTCCATCTATTTGTAAGTGGTTATAATCTACAATGGCACATAAATTATCTAATTTATACTTATGTGCTGTCATAGCTGCCTCCCAAACTTGTCCTTCTTCTATTTCTCCATCCCCTAACAAACAATAAACTCGATAGCCATCATGTTCTAATTTAGAATTTAATGCCATTCCATTTGCTACAGATAATCCTTGCCCCAAAGAGCCTGTTGTCATATCTACGCCTGGCACTTTATTTTTATCTGGATGTCCTTGCAAGTTTCCATCTATCTTGCGAAAAGTTTTTAGTTGTTCTTCTTCTAAGAATCCTCTTTCTACTAAGGTTCCATAAAGAGCTGGTGAGCAATGACCTTTGGATAAAACAAATCTATCTCTTAATGGTGCTTCTGGCTCTTTTTCATGAATGTTCATTTGGTTAAAGTATAAAACGGTCATAATATCCGCACAAGATAAAGAACCTCCTGGATGTCCTGATTGTGCTTCATATACTTGGTCTATAATATGGATACGTATTTTATTCGCTATTTTTTTCAATTCTTCTGGATTTTCAATTTTCAATATAGTCCCTCCTTTTTTATGCACTTTATTGTATCGTTTTTCTTTTGCTTTTGCAACTATTTTCTTTGATTTACTTGCATCCTTGTTTATTATCACATATAATAACGATATTGATAAAACTATGATTTATAGTAAAGATACAAATGGAAATGATATTGTTACTACGATTGAAAATGGCTATTTAGACATTGGTATTAAAGATACCATGAAAGATTTGATTGTTAATTTTATTGGTGCAGTTACTTTTTCTGTTATTGGATTTCTATATATCTGCAACAGGGATGGTTATAAATTTGTAGAATTGTTT
>CALXAS010000070.1 GCA_944386315.1 uncultured Clostridia bacterium
AGAACTTATGAGTTTGAATTATGCAAAGGAGGTAGAAGAAGAATGATGTTATTTATCGCAATTATTATTGGATGCATTGTGGGAGCGTTAATTGGTGTAAATATTCCAATGATACCATATACTTATTCTGGTTATTTAGCAATTGCTATTATTGCAGCATTAGATTCTGTTTTTGGAGCAATTAGTTCTAGTTTGCAAAAGAAATTTGATATGAAAATATTTATATCTGGATTTTTCGTAAATGCAATTTTAGCAATGGCATTAACTTATTTAGGACAACGATTAAATGTAGATATTCATTTAGCAGCAGTGGTTGTTTTTGTAGGAAGAATGTTTAACAATTTAGGAACTATTCGTAGATATTATGTAGAAAAAATTTCAGATAGAAAAATTATTGCAAAGGCAGAGGCAACTATTAAAGAAAGCAAGAAACAATAAGGGGAGGAGTTATTTTATTATAAAAATAACGAAAAAATAGAGAAAAAATCAATAGAAGAGTTATAAAACGCAGAAATCGACAAAATAAAACATTGTTACAGGTTTGTTACGAAAATATTACAAAAATATAACAAATTCTATTGACTTTTTTGGCGAAATATAATATTCTAAGGAAAGTTAAAATGAAGTAAAAAATGGAGGAGTTAGCTTTGGCTATAGGTGATATAATTGTAGGGCTAGACATCGGTACTTCTAAGGTTAGTCTAGTAGTAGGAGAGGTCAATAATTTTAACCAAATAGAGATAATTTGTAATACAAGCCATCCATGTAGTGGAATAAAAAAGACAAAAATTATTGATGAAGACGAAGTCGCTTTAGCTGTTTCAAAAGTAATAGAAGAAGCAGAGGCAGAAACAGAACTAAAAATTAATTCTAGCTATGTAACCATACCGGGAAAGTATGTAACGATTGTGCAAAATAGTATTACGAAAGAGGCAAAAGATAAATATGCAGGAATATCTGTAAAAGATGTGTCCAGTAGCATTATGCAAGTAAAAGATGTAGAAATACCAGAGGGAAAAACTATTATAGATATTGTGCCAGATTGTTTTATACTAGAAGATGGAAAAGCAGTAACAGATCCGGTAGGAAATTTATCTTCTAATTTTACCTTAAATGCACAAGTGTTATTAGCAGATAAAGACTATGTAAAACAGCTAATAAACATTTTTAGGAAAGCAGGACTGGATATAGATGGATTAGTACCAGTTACATTAGCAGAGAGAAATGTAATGCTAGATAATAATGAATTGAATGATAATGTTATGCTATTAGACATTGGAGCAGGAAATACGGAAATTGGAGTATTTGATGGAAACGGATTTATTTATACAGATACCATTCCTTTAGGAGGAGATAGTATTACATCGGATATAGCACTAGTACTAAATATTTCGGAAGAAGAAGCGGAAAAATTAAAGAAACAATATGGACTAGCTATGAAATCTTTTATCGATAATGATAATGAAATTATTTTAAATACATGTAGAGAAGATGTAAAATCAAAAGCAATAAAAAGTTCTGAATTAATAGAAATTATAGAGGCAAGAATAGAAGAAATATTTTCATTAGTTAATAAAAATATTACGATGCAAGGAATTAAACAGAGAATTAATAATGTTATATTAACAGGGCAAGGAATTACCAATATCAATAAGAGTGATGTAGCAGGAAAAGTAATTCTAAATATTCCAGTAAAAATATCCACAGGAAGATTAGTGAGTACAGTAAGACAAGAATATAGAACAGCTTATTCCCTAGTGCGATATATAGCAGCAAGACCATATGCAAAAACAGTATCGAGTAATATAGATTCTAATACACAAGAAAGTTTCTTCAAAACAGTGATGGAAAGAATTAAAGAATTCTTTTATTCTTAAATCAAGAAAAATAGGGGCATATTTTAGTAGCATTAGAATGCTTACAAACAAATAGTTATTAATTTTTTTAAAATAGATATATAGTAGAAGGAGGAAAATAACAATATGATAGTAGATAGCGTAGATGAAAACACAATGTTAGATGGAACCGCTACCATAAAAGTAATTGGTGTAGGGGGAGCTGGTAATAACGCAGTAAACCGTATGGTAGACTCTGGTATTAAAGGAGTAGACTTTATAGGAGTAAACACAGATAGACAAGCATTATTACTATCCAAAGCAGGATCCAAAATACAAATAGGAGAAAAAATCACAAGAGGATTAGGAGCAGGAGCTAATCCAGATATAGGAGCACAAGCAGCAGAAGAAAGTAAGGCAGAAATACAAGAAGCACTTCGTGGTGCAGATATGGTATTTGTTACTGCTGGTATGGGCGGAGGAACAGGAACTGGTGCAGCGCCTATCGTAGCAGCATGTGCAAAAGAAATGGGAATTTTAACAATTGGAGTTGTTACAAAACCATTTACTTTCGAAGGTAAAAAACGTCTTTCACAAGCAGAAAGAGGAGTAGAAAGCTTAAAAGGAAAAGTAGATACCTTAGTTGTTATTCCAAACGATAAACTATTACAAATTATAGATAGAAAAACCTCCATAGTAGAAGCTTTCAAAATGGCAGACGATGTCCTAAGACAAGGTGTACAAGGTATATCTGATTTAATTGCTATACCAGGACTTGTTAACCTAGACTTTGCAGACGTAAAAACTATCATGTTGAATACTGGAATGGCACATATGGGTATTGGTAGAGCATCAGGAGAAAACAGAGCAGAAGATGCAGCAAAACAAGCCGTACAAAGTCCATTATTAGAAACATCTATCGAAGGTGCAAGAGGAGTTATCATCAATATTACAGGTGGACCAAATTTAGGATTACACGAAGTAAATACAGCAGCAGAATTAGTACAAAGAAGTGTAGATCCAGAAGCAAATATCATCTTTGGTGCAGTCATTGATGAAAGTTTAGATGAAGATATTATTATTACAGTTATTGCAACAGGTTTCGAAAAAGATGCTAATTCCATTGCCAATAATGTAGATAGTATCGTAGACAAAGCATGGGGAGAAAAAATTAATTCTATCCCAGCGCCAGTAGAAAACACAAATTCCTCTAATGACTTAGATATTCCATCTTTTCTAAGAAAAAATAAAGGAATCAAATAGAAAATGTCTCATTTAAGTCAGGGTTAAATGGACAATAGAAGAAAAATAGAGAATTTTGTCGAAAAAAAGAAAGCAAAATAGAATAGAAGAAAAGGAGAAAAGAAATCATCTGATTTTGTAGATGATTTCTTTTTTTCGAGCCTAAGATATGACAGAATTTGAAAAGCAAATGTTGTACAATAGCGTAAGAAAATTTACAAAAGAGGATATTGGAAGAAAAAGCAAGAGGTGAAAAACATGACAGTCTACTTAGATGTTGTACTATTAGAAAATCTTTGCATGAACTATATTATCTTGTTTGCAACTGCTTATATCTTAAAAATAAAGATAAAACATTGGAGACTACTTTTGTCTGCTCTGATAGGAGGTCTTTATGCCATCTTGGGTTACATGCAAATATTAGAAATATACTCTAACACAATTTTAAAACTAATATTGTCTATCATGATGGTATATATAGCATACAACGCAAAACGTATGAAACTATTACTAAAGCAGCTTCTTATTTTCTATTTAACTTCTTTTGTATTTGGAGGATGTGCTTTTGCCCTACTATATTTTGTGAAGCCACAAGAAATTTTAATGAAAAATGGAATGTACATAGGAACTTATCCTTTAAAAATTGCCTTGTTAGGAGGAATTGTAGGTTTTACCATTACTGTTATTGCTTTTAAAGTAGTAAAAAATAGAATTAGTAAAAAAGATATGTTCTGCGAAATTTGTATAGAGATAGAAAAAGAGAAAGTAAAGACAAGGGCAATGATAGATACAGGAAATATGCTAAAAGATCCTATTACAGGAGTGCCAGTTGTTGTTGTAGAAAAAGAAATATTGGAAGACATCATTCCGAGAGGAGTGTTGGAACATTTAGAAAAATGGATGGGAGGTGAGCAAATAGATGAAGAATTCAGAAAAGAAAATATAGAATATATGTCTAAGTTAAGAGTGATTCCCTTTTCTTCTTTAGGAAAACAAAACGGAATGCTAATAGGATTAAAGGCGGATAAAGTGCTGCTAGAAAAAGAAGAGGAAGAAGAAATAAAAAATATTATTATCGGAATTTATGACAAACCACTTAGTAAGAAAGGAAATTATCACGCTTTAATAGGACTAGACATATGGGAAGGGAGCAGAAAAGATGAATATATTACAAATGTTAGTGGGTAGTATTAATACCATTTATGCAAAGCTAATGAATGATAATCATATAGAAGAAATGCCAATTTATTACATAGGAGGAAGTGCTACACTGCCACCTCCACTTACACCAGAAGAAGAGGAAGATTTATTACAAAAACTAGGAACAGGAGATTTAGAAGTAAGGCAGACTTTAGTAGAGAGAAATTTAAGATTAGTGGTGTATATTGCAAAAAAGTTTGAAAATACAGGGGTTGGCATAGAAGATTTAGTATCCATTGGTACAATTGGATTAATGAAAGGAGTAAATACCTTTAATACAGACAAAAAAATAAAATTAGCAACATATGCATCTAGATGTATAGAAAATGAAATTTTAATGTATTTGCGAAGAAGTAATCGCATGAAGGGAGAAATTTCCATTGATGAACCATTAAATCAAGATGGAGATGGCAACGAGCTATTATTGTCCGATATTTTGGGAACAGATCCAGACGTTACCTCCAGAGGAATAGAAGATGAAGTAGATAAGCAATTATTAAAAGCATCCATCGCGAAATTAAGTAATCGAGAAAGAAATATCATGGAATTACGTTTTGGATTTATGGGAGGAAATGAGAAAACACAAAAAGAGGTAGCAGATATGTTAGGAATATCCCAAAGCTATATTTCACGATTAGAAAAGAAAATTATTGGTAAAATGAAAAAAGAAATTATGAGCAAAACAGGATAAAGATTTTGCATAAAAAAACTTCTTTTGGAAATACTTGTAGTAATACAAATATAGATAAGGAGTTTTTTATGGCAAACAAGGTAGAAATATGTGGCGTAGATACGTCCAAGATACCAGTACTTTCTGCAGAAGAAAAGAAAGAATTGTTCATAAGAATCAAAAATGGAGATAAAGAAGCAAGAGATATATTTGTAAATGGAAATTTAAAATTAGTATTAAGTGTCATAAAACGATTCTATGGAAGAGGAGAAAATTTAGATGACTTGTTTCAAGTAGGTTGTATAGGGCTAATTAAAGCAATGGATAACTTTGATTTAAGTCAAAATGTACAATTTTCTACTTATGCAGTACCTATGATAGTAGGAGAGATACGCAGATATTTAAGAGATAATAATCAAATTAGAGTCAGTAGGTCCACAAGAGATTTAGCCTATAAAGCATTAGGCGTAAAAGAGAGAATAACAAAAGAAACACAAAAGGAACCTACAGTAGAACAAATTGCAAAAGAACTGGGTGTACCAAAAGAAGAAATTGTATTTTGTTTAGATGCCATTCAAGAACCAATTTCTTTGCAAGAACCAGTTTATGGGGATGGAACAGAAAATTTATATGTGATGGACCAAGTAAGTGACCATAAAAGTACGGACGAATATTGGGCAGAAACCATTACCATTATAGAAGCAATGAAAAAATTAAATGATAAAGAAAAAATGATAGTAGAAAAAAGGTTTTTTGAAGGAAGAACACAAATAGAAGTAGCAGACGAAATAGGCATATCGCAGGCACAAGTATCTAGATTAGAAAAAAGTGCTATAGAACATATAAAAAGAATTTATCGATAAAAGTTGTTTAGAATATAGCAACTTTTTTCTTTTTCTTCATATATATAAGTAGAAAAAGGAGAGGAAAGAAATGGGGCAAAAGGGACTAGATTTTAAGCATAAAGAAGTGATTAATATTACAGATGGAAAAAGACTTCGGGTTTGTACAAGATGTTTGCGCTGATTTAGAAAGTGGAAGCATTACTTCTATTATTGTACCAGGCAATAATAAATTGCTAAGTATGTTTTCTAATAGTAATGATATTGTGATACCATGGCAAAAAATTACCTGCATAGGAGATGATGTGATTTTAGTGGAATTGTAAAATTAAGAAAAAATTCATTGACTTTGAGGATAAAAAGCAATAAAATGAGAAAAAAGGAGAAAAAGCAATGAATTATTTTCAAACATTATTAAAAAAGACAGGTTATATGAGTATCATAGAATCTATTGTATTTGCACTTATAGGAATTATTTTAATGTGGAAACCAGAAGAAACATTAAGCATTATCTCTTATATATTAGGAGGAATTTTCTGTATCATAGGAATTGCTAAAATAATAGGTTATGTACAAGCAAAAGGAAAACAAGATTTATACAATTATCATTTAGTATATGGAATTATGGCAATTATTATAGGAATTATTACGATAGCCTATAGTGGTACTATTTTAAGTATATTTCGAATTATCATAGGTGTATGGATAGTTTATAGTGCTTTGGTAAGAGGAAGTACGGCACTGAAGTTGAAAAATTCAAAATCACGTTTGTGGTTATATAGCCTTATTATTGCTATAGCAATGGGCATTTGTGGAATTTATATAATTGTAAATTCTGGTGCAATTCTATTTACGGTTGGACTTGCCATTCTAATATATGCTATAATGGATTTTATAGAGAATATTTTATTTTTGAAAAATACAAAGAATATGTTTTAAAGTTAGGAATAGAATATAGGAAGAATGAAAAACATTCTTTTCTATATTCTTTTTTTCTAATAAAATAAGAAATGAAATAGACGCCCCAATTTTGAGTAATTATGTGCTAGAAAAATGGTAGAAATTACTAAGAAAAAATTCTTGCTTTTTGTTTAAATTTATGTTAATATAAATACATAGCAAGACAGCAAAAAATAAGTTTCAAAAAAACGACAAAATTTTTCAAAAATGTATTGACTTTATAAAATCTATATGCTATTATAAGTAAGTACCAAGTAACTGAAGAAAACATATATATTTAAAGTATATAAATTAGTAAAAGTGAATGCAAAGATGGATAGAGAAATGCGGGAATTACTAGTTTATTATTTTGCCCTTTAAAACCTCTAAAAAATATTTTAGAAAAGTTTTAAAAAAGTGTTGACAACAGTTATAAAAAGTAGTAAAATACAAGTCGTTACACAACAGATTGTATTGCAAAAAAGTACATTGAAAAGTAAACAATAAACAAACCTTTGAAGAAACCAAGCGGTAGTAGAAGTACTACCACAAAGCAAGCAAAAAAATGAGCTAAAACTCAAAGAAATAAGATTAGAAATAATCAATTGGAACGAGAAACGAGTTATGCGAGGAAAACGAAGAAAAAATTTTGAAATAATACGTTTGTATATTGAAAAATTTTTTACTGAAGTTTGACAAAGCAGAACGAAGTTTATGGTTACAATTTAATATGAGAGTTTGATCCTGGCTCAGGATAAACGCTGGCGGCGCACATAAGACATGCAAGTCGAACGGAAGTCGTTGTAATGAAATTGGACTGGACAGAGAACTTGTTCGAAGGAAGGAAAGATAGACTTACAACAATGGCTTTAGTGGCGGACTGGTGAGTAACGCGTGAGCAACCTGCCTATTAGAGGGGAATAACAGTGAGAAATCATTGCTAATACCGCATATACCATACATATTGCATGATAAGTATGGGAAAGGAGCAATCCGCTAATAGATGGGCTCGCGTCTGATTAGATAGTTGGTGGGGTAACGGCCTACCAAGTC
>CALXAS010000071.1 GCA_944386315.1 uncultured Clostridia bacterium
ATTACAAAAAAATGATGAAACTCTTAAAAATACAGGGGTGTAACTAAATAAAATATAAATTTAGTTGACACTACCAATATTATGTAGGTAGAAGTTATATGGATGTACCAGATGTAGATGGATTTATTTATATGCCAATGATAGAAAAAGCATTAGAAAATCAATTTGTGATGTGCAGAATAACAGGAGTGCAAGGGTATGATTTGATAGGAGAAATTATAGAATAAAGCAAAGAGGCTAGATATTTGTTTTAGAAATATCTAGCCTCTTTAGAGGGCATTATCTACCACCCATTCCGGCCTCCACCACCGGCCACCGCCGCCTCCTCCGGAGAAGCCACCGCCTCCGCCAGAACCAGAAGAGTAAATGGAACCATAGGTGCTAGAAATACTATTATTAATAGAAGAAAATAACGAAGTATTAGGGGAATGTGCCATAAAGTAAAGGTAAGTATAATTATGTGCAAGCATATAATTTTCATCTAACATTTCTGGATATACAATTTTTAACTGTTCTAATACCCTATCAGCAATACCAAATACAGTGGCATATACCAAATATTTCTCCCACAAAATTAAAGCTGGTACATCTTTTTCTTGTATTTTAGAAAAATGTAACAAATAATTTTTTAAACCATCAAGCTGTTCTTTTTCATCCACACCTTTTTGAGTTAATTGTTTATAACGTATGGCAAGTTTTAAGGTTAAGATACCTGCCACCACAAAGCACACAAAAAGCAATCCTGCTAAAAGGAGTAAAATCCAAGAAGCACTAAGCAAAGAGGAAAATACAGAATAGATTGGAAAAGCAAAAAATAGAAAGAAGAAATAAAGAGAGCTTTTTCCAGAGTATTTTTTCTCATCTTTTTCATGAGAACTATCATATTTTCCTTTTTCGCTAGCGGTTTGTTTGGCTTCTTTAGATAAATCGGTAAATAAATCTTTAAATTCCCTAGAATGTCTTGTAAAGTAACTTTTAAATTCATTCATAGTAAAAGTATCCTTTTGCTTTTTCTCTTGGTAGAATTTTTTAATCTTTTCAAGTGCCTGCATACATGTTTTTTCGTCCTCTTTTAAAGAAGAAATATCTTTATTTGTTAGAGCAATGGTAACAGAATCTTTTTTCTTTTGATTATCTACATCAAAAGTAATGTATCCTTTTCTACACAAATCTAATAAACAAGCAGAAAGAGTACTAC
The DNA here is from genome assembly GCA_944386315.1 of uncultured Clostridia bacterium. Lineage (GTDB taxonomy): Bacteria > Bacillota > Clostridia > TANB77 > CAG-508 > UMGS1663. Next base: position 1,199 of record CALXAS010000071.1, read on the forward strand.
TAGAAATACTGGCAGGGTTATTATAATAAATAAAATCTACTTCCACAGGAGTTGCTGTTTCATCTGGAAAATCCCTAAAATATTTTAGTTTTTGGGTAGGTGTTATACGAGGCAATTTTCGTAGTAGTTGATAATACTTGATATTTTTTATCACAAAAAATACAATTAAGCCACCTAAAATAATACAGCCTGTTATCACTACTATTTGCAAAGTAGTTCGCCTTTGGTTTGCTTCATTTGCCCAAACTTGTTCTTCTTCTAAAATAGAGCTTAGTTGATTAGCAAGAATAGTATTGGAATTCGTTGGAAATACAGAAGTTGGCGTTACAATACGTACTTCTAGCATAGTTTCTACAGGTAGAGAATCTACCGAAAAAGTAACAGTATTATTAGAGGTCTTTTCAATAACACCATTTAATGGTCCATGAGCCCAAACTCTTAATTCTTCCAAATTAGCAACATTAGATGGTAGAGTAATGATTCCGGTAACATGTCTTGCGGGAATGTTGGAAGTATTTCCAATAAATTGCCAATAAAATTCACTACAGTCTGCATAGTTTTTTACTACATCAGAAACAATATAGCGAATTTCAAAACTTCTTCTAGCAGAACTATCATCTTCCGATACGCCCCATGCAATTTCAAAAGTTTGGCTGTCTATATTAAGAGCGTAAAAGCAGTCTTTCCATACATGGTACTGCTGTGTATAAGTTTCTTCAAAAGGTTTATTCATTCCACCGGTAGTTTCTGTTACACTAACATCAGAAATACCTGAATATTTAGAACTATCTCTCTCAAAAGTTTTAAACAAAGTATTGGTGTCTTCTATAGAAATATCCCAATTTTCTACCACAATAGCATCTCCATTTTTCTGCAGAGTTACTTCATAAGATAAATTTTCTAATTGCAAATCACTAGAAGCATAAGTATTTGCAGGATAGCATAGAAAAAATGCTAAAAATAATAATAGAAAAGTAAATAAATATCTGCTTTTCATCATAAAAACATCTCCTTTCTGTTGTGATTGTATTTTATAAAATTCTAGAAAAAAACACAATAGGTGTGCGGCTTTTTCTATGAAATTCAATGAAGATTTAAAATTTTATTTTAGCACTTAGCGTTTTATCCTTTTGAAAAATTTACAGGAATAGCGAATACAACCGGAAAAATTTTAGAAATGGTTTCATTTTTTTATGGAAAGAGTTCATCTTTGATGGAAGGGAGCCATAAAAGAATGTTACCATTTCTTGAATTTTGTAGGAAAGTTGAGCGGGTGAATGTGAATTTTTCAAAAAGATTAAAACGCTAGGAATATTTTTTATAGAAAAGCGCACATATTGTAGAAAAATCATACAATATAATAGAGGATACAAGAAAGGATGAAAGCAAGAATGAAATTAAATGAAATAAAAATAGATAAAGAAGTAAAAATAAAAGATTTAAAAGTAGAAGGGGCAATCAAAACAAGAATGCTAGATTTAGGAATGATAAAAGGAACAATAATTAAACCTGTTTTTCGAAGTCCCCTAGGAGACCCAACTGCCTATGAAGTAAGGCGGTAGCCTTATTTCTATGAGAGAAGAAGATGCTAGTAAAATAGAGGTATGTCTCTAATAGAAAAAATGGTACTACTTAAGATTAGTATCATTTTTCTTTGAGAAAGCATACAGTAGTAATAATAGAAAAGAGGAGGCATGTTATGGGGCTTACTGCTAATTCCACGGGTAAAAAATTGTTAAAGCAAGAGATAACAAAGGAAAATTGTGATTATACCATAGCCATTGCCGGTAATCCTAATGTGGGAAAATCAACGATATTTAATGCGCTAACACGGAATGAATCAACATACAGGAAATTGGCCAGGAAAAACAGTAGAAAATACTAGTGGAATTTGTACTTATGGCGGTAAACACTTCTTATTGGTGGACATTCCAGGTACTTATTCTATTATGTCACATTCAGAAGAAGAGGAAATAGCAAGAGATTATATCTGCTTCGGAAACCCAGATGCTACTGTAATAATAGTAGATGCCACTTGTCTAGAGCGAAACTTAAATTTAGTGTATCAAATTATGGAAATTACTCCTAAAATAATAGTATGTGTCAATTTATTAGATGAAGCTAAGAAAAAAGGAATACATATCGATTTAAAACAATTGGAAAAGGAATTAGGTGTGCCAGTAATAGGTACGATTGCTAGGAAAAAGAAAACGTTAAAACAGCTAATGGAAACAATAAAACAAGTTTGCATAGGAGAAATAAAGCCAGAACCGAAACAAGTGAAGTATATTCCCATCTTAGAAGATAGCATTGCAATGTTAAGCAGTAGATTGCAGCATATAGTGCCAAAAGAAAAGGAATATTTACTCAAATGGATATCTTTAAAAATAATAGATGGAGAACCTAAAATCTTATCTTCTATCCAGAAAAATTTAAAAATAAAAGAAAGCAAGGAGCTAGAGAAAAAGAAAATCCAGGTAGAAGAAATGCTAAAAAAGCAAGATTTTTGTAGGGAAAATAAAAGGGATAAGATTATAGCTAGCATAGTGCTTACTGCAGAAAAAGTGGCAAACAAAGTGGTATCTTATGAAAAACGCTCGTATCAAGAAAGAGATAGAAAGATAGATAAAATATTAACTTCTAAGAAGTTTGGCATTCCTATTATGATTCTATTTTTAGCCTTTATTTTATGGCTTACCATAGTGGGAGCTAATTACCCATCTAGTCTATTATCTAGTTTTTTTGAATGGGGAGGAGAAAAATTAAGGCTGGCGTTCCTATGGATACAAGCACCTGCATGGGTTACAGGAATAATGTTAGATGGAATCTATAAAACAGTTACATGGATAATAGCAGTGATGTTACCTCCTATGGCAATTTTTTTTCCTTTATTTACGTTATTAGAAGACTTAGGTGTGCTACCAAGAATTGCTTTTAATTTAGATAAATATTTCAAGAGGGCATGTAGTTCGGGAAAACAGGCACTTACCATGTGCATGGGATTAGGTTGTAATGCAGCAGGGGTAGTAGGATGTAGAATTATAGATTCACCTAGAGAGAAACTGATAGGAATTTTAACCAATAGTTTTATGCCGTGCAATGGAAGATTTCCTTTTTTAATTACGATTGCTACCATTTTTATAGGAAGTTTCTTTACTGGAATTTTTTCCTCCATCGCATCTACATTGGCAGTGCTTGCTATCATTATATTAGGTGTTGTCTTAACATTAGTCGTTTCCAAAATATTATCAAAAACAATATTAAGGGGTTTTCCGTCCTCTTTTATATTAGAATTGCCACCTTATCGTAAACCACAAATAGGGAAGATTTTAATAAGGTCCATTTTTGATAGAACATTATTTGTCCTTCGGAAGAGCAATTAGCGTAGCCGTTCCGGCTGGTATTGTGATATGGGTATTTGCTAATATACACATAGGAGATGCTAGTATTTTAAATTATGTAGCTAACTTTTTAGATCCATTTGCTAAACTTATGGGACTAGATGGCTATATTTTAACAGCGTTTTTATTGGGACTCCCAGCCAATGAAATTGTACTTCCTATTATATTAATGAGTTATATAGGGCAAGGGACATTAGTGAGTATGGAAAGTAGTGTGGCTATTGGACAGATTTTAGTTCAAAATGGATGGACATTACTTACTGGCATCAATGTAATGATTTTTACACTATTGCATTTTCCGTGTAGTACCACATTACTTACTATCAAAAAAGAGGCAGGAGGATGGAAATGGGCAATACTTTCCTTCTTACTGCCAACAGTATGTGGAATCCTTATTTGTATGGTAACCACAGGAATATGGAATTTCATCATGTGAAAAAATAATTTCCTTTTCCTATAAAGTATGATATACTAAATAAATAGGAGGATGAAGTTATGTTATATACAACAAAATATTTTTCACCAATAGGAGAAATGTTATTAGTAAGTAATGAAAATGATTTACTTGCACTATCCATAAAAGGACAAAAATACGAATATATATTGGAAAAACAAGAAGTACAAGAAAAAGAAGATATACCTATTTTGCAAAAAACAAAAAATTGGCTAGACAGATATTTTCAGAGGGAAAAGCCAAAAATAGAAGAACTTTCTTTATCTCCCATAGGAAATGAGTTTAGACAAAGAGTATGGAAAATCTTATGTGATATTCCCTATGGAGAAACCATTACTTATGGAGAAATAGCCAAAAAAATAGCGAAACAAATGAACAAAAAAACGATGTCAGCACAGGCAGTAGGAAACGCAGTAGGACACAACCCCATCTCTATCATCATTCCATGCCATAGAGTGGTTGGGAAAAATGGAAGTTTAACGGGATATGCAGGAGGAATAGACAAAAAAATAAAATTATTACAGATAGAAAATGTAGATACAGAAAAACTATTTGTACCTAAAAAGGAGAGAAAATGGAAAGACTAGAAAACTTTGAAAAAGCATTAGCAGATATATTAGCAGAATATAAAAAATTAGGAGAAGAATTGGAAAAATTGAGACAACAAGAAAAAATGAAAACAACAAAATTTAGAGAGTTATTAGGGAAAAAGTTAGTATATAGCATGATTATTACAATTTTTAAGAGATATCATCTAATAGAAGATGATAAAGAGTAAATACTATAAAATTTTAAAGAAAATAAAAAGACTTATATATTTTGGAGGATATATAAGTCTTTAGCATTTTAATAATTTTCTGCTTTAATTTCAAAATAAGATTGAGGATGTTTGCAAACAGGACAGATAGCAGGAGCTTCTGTACCTACTACAATATGTCCACAGTTTCTACATTTCCAAATAACAATACTTCCTCTTTTAAATACCTCGCCTTCTTCTAAGTTGGCAAGTAATTTTCTATATCTTGCTTCATGTTCCTTTTCTACTGCAGCAATTCCTCTAAAAGTAGCAGCAATCTCTTTGAAGCCTTCTTCTTCAGCTTCTTTAGCAAATGTTGCATACATATCTGTCCATTCATAATTTTCACCAGCTGCAGCATCAGCTAAGTTAGCTTTTGTATCTCCTATACCATTTAAATATTTAAAATGTAATTTTGCATGTTCTTTTTCGTTTTCAGCTGTTTCAAGAAAAATAGCAGCAATTTGCTCGTAACCTTCCTTTTTAGCAACGCTAGCAAAATAAGTATATTTATTTCTTGCCTCAGATTCGCCAGCAAATGCAGCCTTTAAATTAGCTTCTGTTTTAGAACCTTTTAATTCCATAATTTTACCTCCTTTAATAAATGAGATTAATTCTCATTTTGATACTATAGTTATATTACAAGAAAGTGAAAAAGTCAATAAGAAAAACTTTTCTTCTGGTAAAATGTTGACAAAAAAATATATTAGTGTAGAATAAAAAAGAAAAATATAGATAGTAGATATATGTTTATAAAAAGCATATAATACGAAACAAGGAGGAAAAATAATGAGTAAAACACGTGGTTTTGAAGTAGCAAAGGGATTTGAAGATAAAGATATTCATTTGCCTGTAAGAAAAACAAAATATGCAGCAGGATATGATATAGAAGCCGCAGAAGATTGCATAGTACCATCTTTCAAAAAAGGGATGAAACCAACTTTACTTAAGACAGGACTAAAAGCATATATGCAAGATGATGAAGTGCTAATTTTGGCAAATAGAAGTTCAAACCCTGGAAAGAAAGGATTAATTTTAGCAAATAGCATCGGTGTTATAGATAAGGATTATTACGGAAATAGCGATAATGATGGACATATTATGTTTGCTTTTTATAATGTAAAAGAAGAAGATATAGAAATTAAAAAAGGAGATTGCATAGGGCAAGGTATATTCCAGAAATATTTAGTAGTAGATGAAGATTGTGCAGGAGGAGAAAGAACAGGGGGATTTGGTTCTACTAGCAGATAGTAGACACAGAAATTTTAGAAAAAATTTAGAAACTAGTTGACAAGTAAAGTAAAATAAGGTACAATATTACTTGCATTGTATTGATGGTGGATGTAGCGCAGTTGGTTAGAGCGCCAGTTTGTGGCACTGGAGGCCGTGGGTTCGAGTCCCATCTTCCACCCCATATAAATATTTTACATTATTTTAATCAAAATACTAAAAAATTAAATATTGGGCTGTAGCCAAGCGGTAAGGCACCAGACTTTGACTCTGGCATGCGCTAGTTCGAATCTA
>CALXAS010000072.1 GCA_944386315.1 uncultured Clostridia bacterium
CCACTTGTGAAGATACAGCAAAAGATATTCTAGAAGGAATATTGGCTTTAATAATTCCTGTAATAACATCTACAGATGGTCTTTGTGTTGCTATTACTAAATGCATACCTGCTGCTCTTGCTTTTTGTGCTAAACGGCAAATAGAATCTTCTACATCTTTTGCTGCTACCATCATTAAATCTGCAAGCTCATCTATAATAATGACAATCTGTGGTAATTTTCCCATTCCACCTTCTTTTGCTACTGCTTCGTTGTATCCTTTTAAATCTCTTACACCTTTTGCTGCGAAAGTGGCATATCTGTTTTCCATTTCTTGTACTGCCCAAGCAAGTGCTCCTGCTGCTTTTCTAGGGTCAGTTACTACTGGAATTAATAAGTGTGGTATTCCATTGTAAACAGATAATTCTACCACTTTTGGGTCTACCATTAATAGTTTTACTTCACTTGGTTTTGCTTTATAAATAATACTAGAGATTAATGTATTAATACATACACTTTTTCCGGAACCTGTAGCTCCTGCAATAAGCACGTGTGGCATTTTCGCAATATCTGTTACTACTTCTTTTCCTGCTACATCTTTTCCTAATGCAAAAGCAAGTTTTGATTTATGGTTTTTAAAAGTATCTGTATCAATAATCTCTCTTAAATGTACCACTTCTGTTTCTTTATTTGGTACTTCAATTCCTACCGCCTGTTTTCCCGGAATAGGTGCTTCAATTCTAATGGTTTCTGCTGCTAGGTTTAAAGCAATATCATCGGCAAGGTTGGCAATTTTACTAACACGTACGCCCTCTGCTGGTTTTAATTCGTATCTTGTAATAGCTGGTCCTACAGACACATTTTCCACTTTTGCCGAAACGCCAAAACTATATAATGTTTTTTGTAATCTTGTTGCCGTATCTGTTACTACCTTTTTTCCACCTTTTAATGTTCTTTTTTCTGGTTCACTCAATATTTCAATTGGTGGAAATTCATAATTCTCGTCTTCCACTGTCATGGTATGTTCTAGTGTTAACACTTCTTTTACCTTTTCTTCTTTTGTTTCCTGTTCTTGTTTGAAAAGGTTTGCTTCTATCGTATTAGGAGAAGACTTCTCTGGTTCTTTTTCCATCATTAATGGTACAATATCTTCTTTTTCATGATGGTATTTCTTCAATTTAGAAGATTTCTTATCCTCTTCTTCTAATCCACTTAAATTGATGGTTAACTGCTCTTCGTCAATTTCCATTGCTTTTCTTTTCGCTTCTTCTTTTTCACGAAGTCTTCTTTCTCTTGCTGTTTCTTTACGCTCTATCTCATCCGTTTCTATTTCTTCTACCTGTTTTCTATTGTTTTTACTACGTTCTTTTCTCTCTTGCTTCCTTTCCTCTGCTCTTTCTTCTCTTCTCGCTACCATTTTATCTACCATGTTAGAGATGATTTCAGATGGTTTTATTGCAAACATAAAGATAAGTAGAATACAAGCTACACCTATTGCTAATACAACAGTTCCTGATGTACCTAACAAATTGATTAGTGGGGAAGCAATAATCGTTCCAATTACGCCTCCACCTATATCTCTTTCTCCTAAATAATAGGCCTGCTCTGCCATTGCTTGGTAATCCTCTGATTGTGTAATATTTCCTGTAGAGATTTGAAAAACACTCATCACTACCGCCACACATAATAAAAAGATAGCATATTGTATTAATTTTGTATATAATTTATCTTTTCCATCATAAGCTAAATAAATGGCAATGGCAAAAGTTCCTATAGGAATAATATACTTAATAATTCCCATAATGCCCCCTAGCATTGGGCTTAATGTCTCCCCTAAAAAGCCTGATTTTGTATAAATAAGCACCATTAATAGAACGCTTAAAATAAGCATTCCTACTACTGCTACATCTATATTTATTTTGGATTGTTTCTTTCTTCCTCTTTTTCCTTTCGCCATGGTCTTCTCACACTCTCTCTTGTTTATCTCCTTATTCTACACTCTAATTCTATCATTCTCCTTTTTCTTTTGCAACCGTTTCAAACAAACTTTTTATAAAAAAACACCTTATATAGAAAAACTGAACCTTAAGGAACATCCCTAAAGTTCAGTGATTTTTATTTTAATTCTTTTCTATTATTTTGAATCGTATCTAAAGCACCTTGTAGGGCAGCTTCTACATTTTGAAGGATACTATCTGCATATTCTTTTGTTCCTTTTGAAATTTCTCTTGACATTTCATTAGCAGTTTCAATAATCTCTGCTTTTTGTTCATACGCTTTTCTAGTAATTTCATGCTCATCTATCATAGAAATAATTCTATTTTCTGCCTCTTTTACAATGTCATCTGCTTCTTTTTGTGCTTCTACTAAAATACGTTGTCTTTCTTCTTTCACCCATTTTGCTTGTTTTAGTTCATCTGGCAATTTAATTCTCATTTCCTTAATTAAATCTAATAATTCTTCTTTATCGACCATAGACTTACCACTAAAAGGCAAATTTTTACTATTTTCTAGCATTTCCTCCATTGTTTCCAATAATGTAAATATCTCCATTTATGTTTAGCCCCTTTCTCCTATATAAATAGCAGTCTTACTCTTCCATATTTTCTTATATCTTTTATTTCTATATTCTTCTTTTTTAGTTCTTGTATTTCTCTTTTTTCATCATCTGTCTCTATTATCATAATTCCATCTTTGGCAAGCAAGCTTTCTTCAACTATTTTTTCTACTGCCTCTACTGCTATATTGAAACGATAAGGAGGGTCTATAAAAATAATGTCGAATTTTTCTCCTCTCATTTCTTGTAAACATTTTCTATAATCTTTCTGCAATATAAGTGCTTTTTCTTCAAAATGTGTTTTTCTAACATTGTTTCTTATTTTTTGCACTGCTTCGTGAGATTTTTCGCAAAATATGCATTTTTTTGCTCCTCTGCTTAAAGCTTCTATTCCCAATGCTCCACTACCTGCAAACAAATCCAGTACCTTTGCATTTTGCAGATATGGTTGTATGATATTAAATAAAGATTCTTTTACTCTATCTAATGTTGGCCTTGTAGATAAACTATCTATAGACTCTAATTTTGTTCCCTTTGCCATTCCACTAATTACTCTCACCAGCAATAGCCCCTTATATTGATATATATTATTTTATCTGTTTTTGTCGATATGTCAAGCATGTTTACGCAAATGTAATATAGTTTTAACAATTCTGTAACACTTTCATACACTTGTAATAAACATAGATATTATACACTATTGGGTATTATTTTGCAATATGTTAACTTATTTTTAAGCAAAAAAGAAATGCTAGAAATCTCCTCTGGCATTTCTTTTGTTTCTTAATTTGCTTCTTTATTAATATCTTTTATTAATTCTAGTTGTGAAATCAATAAAGATTCCATTTTTGCTTTATATACTTCAAATTGTTGTTTAATATCTTCTAATTCTTTCTTTTTAATTAAAATTTCTTGTCCTAAGTCGTCTACGGACTTTCTAGCATTTCCTTCTGCTTCTTTTATAATTTGTTCTGCCTGTTGTCTTGCTACTTCTTTTACTTCTTCTGCTGTAGATTGTGCCATCATTAAAGTATTTTGAAGGGTGTCTTCGATGGTTTTATAATGTAATAAGCTTTTTTCTAGTTCTTCTACTCTTGTTTTTAATTCTGAACTTTGTTTATAGGCTTTTTCATAATCTACCGTCAAATCATCTAAAAATTCATCTACTTCTTCTACACTATATCCATTCATCATTTGTTTTGAAAATTTCTTGTTTTCTATATCTAAAGGTGTTAACATATCCATTCCTCCAACTTTAAAGCTTCTACTAGTTTATTTAGTTATTTGCTGCATTATTTCTTAGCCATGATACACTAAGTCTATTCTTGATTTCTTCTCTTGCCATTTCATTTGTAATTTCATAGTTATATGGCGCAATTAAGAAAATAGAATTAGACACTTTTTGAATATGTCCATCTAATGCATGTACAGCTCCACTTACTACATCTACAATACGTCTTGCAATATCTTTATTAACGTACTCTAGATTTACAATAACTGATTTTTTTTCTTTTAATAAATCACAAATACTCTCTGATTGCTCAAAGCTAGTAGGTTGTGATATTACCATTTTGATAGACTGTGTTTGTGGCATACTTACCACTTTACTATTGCCACGTCTATTCCAAAAGTTTTTATTTTCTTCTTCCTCTTCTTCTGTATTTTCTTGTTCTTCTTCATATGCTTCTTCTTCATCGTATGCTTCTTCTGCGGTATCCATTCCCAATAAATCTAACACTTTATTCACGATTGCTCCTGACATGTTAAAACCTCCTATATTGTCCTTAGTATTTTTACATTAGTATCTAACTTTTTTGCTTTATTGTCAATACTTTTTCGAATTGTCATGATAACTTAATATTTTTGTAATATTTTTGTAATATTTTAAAGTACTATTTCGTCGTATAATGCAATTTTACTTCTATTCCTTATTTCCTCTTCACTAACTCCTTTATCTAGCAATTCCTGGCTGTCTGTATAATTTTCAATAATCGCATATTGTTCATTTTCTTTCAAGACTTTTACATATATTTTTTTATCGTCATAACCGGCTCTTCTACGTACTACATAAGCCAAATTATCGTTTTCCCATTTGATAGCCTCATTTGGCACTTTTAGTCCATCTGCATTCCACCAAATAATGTCTAAAGATATTTTTCGGTAACTAATTAATTCCTCTACATAAGTTTCTATTTTAAATACAAATACATTTTCATTTTCGTTTTCTTTAAGCATATATTCAATGGTAGCTTCTACCTCTTTTGCATTAGATAAGCGCAAAGAAACGGTGTCTCCCACTTCTACTTGTTTAGAAATATCGCTACTTAGTACACAAGCAATGTAACAGGAAAAATTATCAATTACTTTTCCACTCTCTTCGCTAGTAGAAACAATTTCTCCTGTTTTCAAATGAAGACCTTCTAATAATTCTTTACTTAAAAGTCCAAAATTATCTGGTGTTAATGTTTCTTCTAATCCATCTACTCTATAAGACACTATTCCTGAACTTGGTGCACTCACATATTCTGATCCACTATTCAATTGATTTTCGTAAGAACTTCTTTCTTCAATTAAACTTTTTAAATAGGAACCTGATGGGCTTAACTCTCCTGCTATTTTAGCTTTTTTGGTAATAGCACTATTGATATCTCTTTTATATTCTTTAATTTTTTGCAAATCACTTACTTCGTACACATCATCTAGTTTTTCTGCAATGTCTGTTTCTAAAATTTTAATATCTGCTGAGAAAATGTTATTTTCGCTCTCCCATGCCTCTGCAATTTTTGTATCTAGTTCTTCAATCTTTTGTACTAGTTGTTCTTCTCCATTTGTATAATAACGAAATACTGCCTCTCCTTTTGCTACTTTTTCTCCTTCTGTTTTTATTTGTTCCATTCCGTTTTTATAATTTTCTCCTCTTATTACCGTTTCTTTCCTAATAATATAGCCTTGTGTACTTTCTTCTTCTGATAAACTTCCATTTTCTATCAAAAATGTATCTGTCGGATTTTGAAATAATTGATAGGTAATATAAGCAATATAAATAAAAATAGCAATTGCTATTACTATAATAGCTCCTTTTTTCCATTTATCCTTTATTTCTTTCTTCACTCCTTATAACCTCCCATATGGTGCGAATATTATCCTCCATCTTATTTTCTCCTGCCAGCCAAATAACTTGCTTATTTTTTCTAAACCATGTTAATTGCCTTTTGGCATATCTACGTGTTTCCATTTTTATTTTTTCTATCATTTCTTCCTTTGTTAATTTCTTTTCTAAATACTCTACTACTTCCTTATATCCCAATGCCTGCATCGCTGTAGGAAAATAGGTATATTTTTTCCAAATATTTTCTACTTCTTCTATCAAGCCTTGCTCTATCATTTGATCTACTCTTTGGTTAATTCTTTCATATAAAGTTTGTCTTTCCCATGTTAAAGCAAATACTTTATAATCATATTCTGGTGGTTTTTGCCTGGATTCTGTTTCTAATTCTGTTTTTGTTTTTCCTGTAGTATGATAGATTTCTAATATACGTATAATCCTTTTTTTGTCTGTTTTACTAATTTTATGGGCAGCTTCTACATCAATTTGTTCTGCTCTTTTATATAGTTCTTCAAGTCCTATTGTTTCTGCCTCTTCTTCTAGTTTTTTTCTATAGGCTAAATCTGTTTTTTGCTCTTTATAGTCTATTTCATATATTAAAGCATCTATATATAAACCTGTTCCACCTACTACAATGGGAATTTTCCCTTTTTCTATAATGTCTTTAATTGCTTTTTTTGCTTCTTTTTTATAGTCTGCCACACTAAATCTTTCATCAGGACTTACAAAATCCATCACATAGTGCTTTATTCCTTGCATTTCTTTACTTGTAACCTTTGCTGTTCCAATATTCATTTCTTTATAAATTTGCATAGAATCTGCACAAACAATTTCCCCATTTACTTTTTTTGCAAGCTCTATAGAAAGACTTGTCTTTCCAGAAGCTGTAGGACCTTCTATTACTATCACAATTGGTTTGTCCATGTTGTTTCCTTTCTTTTTTATTCTTCTCTATTCACATAAGGCACTGCTGTTTCGTTGGCTAATTCATTTCTTACTGTATTGGTTTCTTCTTCGTTTGCAATTGTATTTGTTATCTCGTTGACTTGCTCTTCGTTTGTTATTGTGTTAGTTTGCCCTTCTTCCGTTTCATTTGTCATTATTGCATTTGTTTGTGTTTGCTCTTGCATATTAGCAGCAATATCTTTTATATTTTCAAAAACAGATTGGAAGTAAAAATACTCTGCTATCAAAACAATTATCATAAAAACAATTACTGCAATAGCTCTTTTTACCAATTTTTCTGGCTTTAGCCTTTTATCTTGATATTTCTGGTAGCTTGCTGCTAAAAATGGCACACTTAAGATAATATTGACTGGTACAAAAACGTAAGTAAGATATGTTTTTGACTGCTCTATAACTGTTTCTTCCATTCCCCAGCCACTTAATAGGCAAACTAAAGAAACAAGTATATAATGAACTGCAAAACTAATTGCAATAAATATAATTTTATTCATTTTAGACATTTTCTTTACAAATTGATAAATAATGAAAAGTGCAACCGCATTGACCACTACCATTGCTAACATCATCCATATATCCATTTTTTCTTCTTTCCCTTCTTTCCACCTGTATTTCACAAGTGACATATATTTTAAATTTATTTTTCTTATCTTCTAGCAAATTTTTTCTCTATATCATTTTTTGTCATTTTTATAGCTGTTGGTCTTCCATGTGGGCAAGTAAAAGGATTTGGAAGTACTAATAGCTTATCT
>CALXAS010000073.1 GCA_944386315.1 uncultured Clostridia bacterium
GTTGCTATCGAGTTCGCGACAAATACGCCTCTTGGGACTTTCACCCTAGATTTATGACATGCCCGTCATACAGAAAACAGGGAGACTTTTATTTTATAAGTCCCCCTGTTTTTTTATTTATAATCTTTTCCTAGAATAACTGTAAAATCTACATTTGCGTTATTTTCGCCCTCTTCGATACTGCCTACTCCTAGCTCTGTTTTTATTTCTCTTCCTACGCTTTGGGCTTGATTTGTTCGGTTAATAATTGTTGTTTTAGACATAGTTGTAGAAGATTTTCCTGTTTTTTTGACTTGGAATCCTGCTTCTTGTAATTTTTCTGCCGCTCTTGTTAAATTGGTGGTTACTCCACTACCATTTAGTAACTCTATTGTGATATTTTTAGTAGTATTTTCTCCTGCCACTGTATTTCCACCAATAACATTAGCCACTTCTTCCTCTGGTATTACTTCTTCGTCTGAAAATAAGTCTTCTACCATTATTGCTGTCTCTTCTTCGTCTGCTGTATAAATCCATATACCATTACATTTTTCTGGTACCCCTGGCAATGTTCCTGTTTCTAAATTTTCTGCATTAAAGTTAACTACATATGGTACATAATCTTTTACTACATTGAAATCTAGGTTTGTTTTTACGTTATTTGCTACAATATCTATTAGTTCTGTAATTTTGAAGATATTTTCTACTTTTAGCAATTGTTTCATGGTTTCTTGAATAAATTCTCTTTGTGTTCTCATTCTTCCAATATCATTGTCTCCATATTCTTTTGGATACGAGGTTCCATCATTATTATGTCTGAACCTTAACAATTGCTCTGCTTTTTCTCCATCAATTAACTGTTCTCCTGCTTTTAAATGGATATGTAAATCCTGTGTTGGATCATCATAATCCATATCGATTGGAACATTGAAGGTAACTCCCCCTATAGCATCTACTAATTCAATAACTGCATCTGTGTCTATTAAAACATAATATTGCAAGTCTAATCCGGTTAATTCACTTACACATTCTACTGTTTCGGGAATGTTTGTCCCATTACGATAGACAGCATTCATTTTATAGCTTGCTAAATAATTTTGTGATGCGGTATCTTTATCTTTTCTTCCTACATATGTGTCTCTAGGAATAGATAATAGTGATGCTTCTTGCATTTTGGGATTATAGGACGCAATCATGATAGAATCTGTTAATTTATAGCCATCTCCTACTCCACTCTCTCCTAGAATAAGCACATTAATTCTATCTAAGTCTTTTAATGTATTCTCGTCATGTCCTACTGCTGTTGCTAAAAATCCAGATAATCCTCCTCCATTTTTATACACACGATATCCAAAATAACAACCATATGCCACTAAAGCAATTAACAAAATTAATAAAATCCACTTGATGATTTTTCTTGCTTTACTTTTTTTCTTTTTTTCTTTCTTTTGTTTTTTTATTTCTTTTTTATTTTCTTTTTTCTCTTTCTTTCGTTCTCCCACAATAGGTACCTCTATCTCTATTTCTTCTAGATTTTCTTTCTTATTTTTTCCTTCTTTCAAAGTGTTTCACTCCTATGTTTTTCCCCTTTTGCATGAGTATAGCAAATTTTACACTAAAAGGCAATATCTTAGCTTAAATTTTTCTTCTCTTAACTCCTTTACAGTCCAGAATAAATATCGTTATTGCTTAAAATAACCTGTGAATTATACCTTTAAAATAGCCACTTTAATAATAAATTATTCTCATAAAAGAAGTTTCCTATTGCTGCTTTTTGAATATTTTGCAAAAGCGCTCCATCTTGTATCATTGGGCTGATGAGAGAAATAAGTGCTAATAATATCCAAATAATAATTACTCCCTGTAGGATACCGTATATCAAACCACCTATTTCGTTTACTTGTTTGATAATTGGTATGTTGGTTACAAACTTTGTTAGTAGTTTTACTACAATTAATATCATTTTTGCAAGAATGAATACAATAATACCAACTCCTGCTTGTATAATAGTCATACTAATTTGATGGGACGCTGCTACAAGAGCTGTATCTTTTGCCTCTGTAGCTACATCTTGTATAGCTCCATTAATATAATTTACCATATCTGTTGGTAAATCAGTTTCCTCTTCTGAAATGGTACCTTCTTCATTTACTTTTCCTGATAAAGCCTCTACAATTGCATTTTCTATTGTTTCATCTATTTGTGTGTTTTGTATTACCCAATCGGAAACTGGTTTATACAATAGAATAGCTATGATAATGGCTAAAATAAAAGATAATATATTCAAGATAGAACTTGCAAGTCCTCTCTTATAGCCTAAAAAGATACATAGTAATAATATGGCTACTATTACGATATCAATAATAATAGACATAAGATACCTCCTTTTTTAGTAGCTTACGATTTCTATTTTATCACGATATACAATTCCTGAAAAAGCATCTGTCACTACTATTTTTTTGATTTCTTGACTAGAAGTATATTTTTTCTTAAGCCATCCATTGGTTCCAATAAAATGCACTTCTGAACCCAAATTTAATGCAATTACTTCATCATAAGTAATCATTTCTCTTAATACACCTTCCAATACATAAGTACTAGTATTTTTATTATCCGTATTCATAATTTCTATGGTACTTTCTGTATGTAACAAAGAAGAATTTTCTATTACTCTAACTACTTGATTATTTAACTGAATGTCTGCAAAAGTAATTTTTTTATTGGCTTCTTCTAAGTTCATAATGGCTTCTAGCTTTCCATCTTTCCATATATCTATTTCATTATCGAAAAAGCAAATTAATTTGTTTTGTTCTTGATACTGAATAGCAATTGGCAAGCGATTTGTTTGCATTTCTGAAGTATAAATAATAGATTCTGAAGGAGTTGTGCTTGCTTTTTCTACCGATATAGTTTTAATGTTGGATTGAACCAATGTTGCCTCAGAACTTACTTCTACAAAGCTAACATATCGATTGTCTAAAGATATATCTACATCTGTTACCGTAGAAGTGGATAAATAGGTTTTAAATAATTCTTTTCCTGTTGCATCGAAAATTTGGATAACAGATTGATAAGTCGTTCCAGTTAATACAACGGCTACATATCCATTTTTATTAACAGCTACCCTAGAAATATTTCCTTCTAAGTTCTTTTCCCATACTTTTTTGTTTCCTGCCATTAGATATAGTTTTTGTGCGCCTTTATCTCCTATCAGTAAAAATCTTCCTTTATGGTCTGCTATTGGAGTAGTAATTTGCATTTCTTCTGTATATTCTTGCTTTCCTAAAGGATTATAGGCTGTTAAAACATTGTTTTGTAGTATTACTATATATTTATCATAAGCAAAAATATGATTACTATCTACCCCATCTATGGCAATAGAAGGTAGATTATTTTCGGATACATCTTTCATTAACACATATCTATCCCAAAAATCTCTAAATTCTTTATTTACGCAGTAAAGTATGGCTATTACAATAATAGCTATTAGTAATACTCCTACCACGCTTGCTATAATAATTTTCTTTTTGCTTAGTTTTTTTACTTGATTTTCTTCTTCGTCGATTCCTAATATTTTCATTCGTTTCTCCTTATTTTTATTTACTTATTTTATATCAGTTTTTTGCCATTTTTTCAATAGTTGTCTTAAAAAACTTAGGGTGAACTTTGCAATTTAAGGAACGTCCCTAAATTGCAACATGAATAAAATTTGTATGATGCCTAATGCGCCAAAGGCAGGATATAATATCTCTACTAATTTGGAAAAGCCTATGGGCGAGATAATTACTGCACTAATAACAATTACTATTAGCCATATTTGATAACTTTTTTTACTTTTACTCACATTTTCTAAAAAACTATATCCTGATGTAATGGCAGACGTAAAAATGGAAATGAGTATTACGATTCCATATAGATACGGATATATTTTTCCGAAATTCTGCTACAATTTGAATAAGCGGTAGTTCTAATTCTTGAGCATAAAAAATACCTTTATATAATAAACCAAAAATAATCAAAGCTAGCAAAAATAAAAATAGACTAGTACCGATAGCAATATTTCTAATTTGCTTTTTTTCTAATTTTGTTTCTTGCAGACTAATTAATAATGGTATCAGCAAAATGCTATTGTAGCTAGCATATAAAATACTAGAAAAAAATCCATTTTGTGAAGAACTTTCTATAGATTCTCCTATTCCTGTTATTTTACTACCTAAATAAAAAATAAGTAGCAACAAAATTGGTACTAATATTTCGTTCATTTTCATAACGCCTGTTACATTTTTTTGAAAAATAATATAACATGCTATCATAAAGAAAAAAGCAGAAATCATAATGGGAATTTGGTATACTTGTTTTAAATAGGCGCTAAAACCCGCCACCATAATATAAAAGGAAATTAATAAAAAACTATTGACTATGATATTCATTATTTGATTGATTTTGGGATATTTGGGATTAATGGTTTGTAAAAATTCATGATAATTTTGGATAGATTTTTCTTTTACTAAGGAGAGAACAAAATAGATAATTCCTCCAATTACTAAACTCATTATTCCTAATCCTAGAATTCCATATATGCCAAATCTTGCGAAAAATAAATAGATTTCTTTTCCTGAAGCAAATCCTGCACCTATAATACTCCCTATAATGACCATAATGATTTTGATGACCTTTTTCACTTTTTTCTTCCTCCTCTTTCCGGTTTTCCCTTAATCGAATAGAGGATTTTTAGCCTCTTCCTTCCACCTAAGCCAAAGAGGAAAACCTCTCATTTATTTATATGAGAGGTTTTTTCTTTTATTCTATTTTTTTCTTCTTCTTACTTGCCATATTACTACACCTATTATGATGATTAGTACTGGCACACCAAAGATAATAGCTCTTATGATATTATCTTGTTGCTGTGTTGCTGTATAAGTTACATACCCTGTATCTTTTCTAATACGGATAGTGTCTCCTCTATCTGTTAAATAAGCAATACTATTAAGCACAATGTCTTTATTGTTAGCTAACTGAACTGGATAAACATTGTAGTTTTGTACGGGTATTATTTCGTTTGTAACAAATAAGTTATTGGCAAATAAAATTAGTTTGGAGGTAGTGTCTTCTCCTACTTCTTTTTCTGCTTCTAACGCTATGGTAACTACGCCTTCTTGGTCACTACTTGTAGTAGGTACATCAAAATCTTCTCTATAAAAAGAGGTTTCTGTAGATTGTATAATTGGCGTAATATCTACTTTTAGTTCTTCTAATTTTTCTGCATCCGAAAATTCAATTTTTCCTGCACTTGGAAGCACTACTCCTGTGCCATCATAAACATCTTGTGTCACTTCGTGACCAAGAACTGTTGGAATAATAAAGGCTGGGCTATTTACTAGCATTTTACTACTATCTGTTTCTAGCAATACACCTTTTCCGATAGAAACACCGTATAAATCTAATATTTTTTGTACATTTGGCATTTCTACATCATTTACTAGAATATCACTCATCCATAAAATATTTCCACCATTTTGTATATATTGTGTAATTGCATCTACCTCTATATCTTGAAAATCGGAACGTGGTGTAGCAATCACTAATGTATCACAATCATCTGGAAATTCTGTTGTTAATAAATTAAGTGTTTCTATATCATTTACATCATTCTGAATATAGGCAGCTAAAGTATATAATTCAGAATCAATACTATATTCGTTATGTCCTGTTAAGAAATAGATTTTTGGTTTATCTGCAATGGTAGTATCTAAAATAGCATTGGTTAGTTTTTGCTCTGTCATATCTATGGTCTCGTAAGTTGTGTAATCATAAGTGTATAATTCGCTAGAAGATAACACTTTATATCTTTGCTCAGATTGTACTACGATGCCAATGCTGTCTTCGTCTGTAATTCCATAAGTTTGTGCTAAATCTGGTCTTTCTGTAATATTTACCACTTCTGCTGTGATATGGCTATTTACATTATTATATTGTTTTGCTAAGCTAAATGCTGTACTTTCTTCTGTGTAACCAAAGAAGTAGATAACGACATCTTCTTCTACATTTTTTACTTGTTCTTTTGACTCATCTGACAAGGTATATCTCTGTTCTTGCGTAAAATCAAATGGATCTATATTCAAACTTTGTACCCATATATTAAGCCCTAAGTAAATAGCAAGAAGAATAGCAACTAAGCAAACGGTTAATATGGTTTTTCTCAACCATTTTTTCTTTATGACTTCTATGATTTTTTTCAATTTTCTCTCTCCTTTCTATTTTACACTCTTTTTTCTTTGTAATACTAATATGGTAAGTACTGTAAATAATATTGGTGTAGATATTAATAATACTAAAGAGCTTAAGGTAACAGATCCTGTTGGGAAAGTATTACTAAATACATTGATAAAAGAAAAATCTAATGTTGCTTCTATAAAGTTTGGCATAAACCATGTTACAATAAAGAATGCAATAGTAATGACTCCTGCTATAATTTGATTTTCTGTTAAGCTAGAAGCAAACATTCCAAAGGAAATATAGGTCATAGCAAGTAAAAAATAGCCTAATAATGTGATTAATGCTGTAGTAATATGTGGTGTTCCAAAACACATAAGTATAATATAATAAATGGCAGTAAATGCTTCTGTAATAAGTACAATCATTGCTGCTCCTAACAATTTTCCACATACGATAGAAGTAATACTTCTAGGAGAGGTAAATAATAATTGCTCTGTTCCTGTTTTTCTTTCCTCTGCAAACATTCTCATGGTTAAAATAGGTATAATAAAAGTAAGCACGGTAGCTGCTGAATAAAACATATATTCAAAGTTTGTACTTCCGTATTGGATAACATCCAAATAAAAGAAAATACTACACATTAATAAGAAAATTCCTATAAAAATATATCCTATTGGAGATAAAAAATAGGTTTTTAATTCTTTTTTTGCAATTGCCCACATAATTATTTTTCTCCCCTTTCTTTTTTATTTTCTTCTTTTTGTTTTTTCTTTTTTTCTTTTGCTTTTTCTTTTGCTTTCTTTTTTTCTTCTTTGTCTTGCTTTTTAGCTTCTTTGTCTTTTATTTTGTCTTGTTTTTCATTTTGCATAT
>CALXAS010000074.1 GCA_944386315.1 uncultured Clostridia bacterium
ATTGAGAATACAAAAAATATGTAGGAAAACCGACATTTTTCTTTGTCAATTTCCTACATACTATTTTACCATTTACATATATCATATTTTTGTGTAACAGAAAGCATACAATGACAGGGACGTTTTTTAAAGCATAAAACATATGAACTTTAAAGAACGTCCCAAAAATTCACTCAAAATTCACAAATTCTTTAAAAAAACTATTGACAAACGAAAAAGAAAGCGTATAATAAAAAATAAAGGTCAAAGAAAGTCAAAGTCAAAATAAAAAGAGGTGATGAGATGAGAATTACAGATCAAATAGAAGAATTTATTAAAGAACTATTTCGCGAAGATGATGATTATGTAGAAATACAAAGAAATGATTTAGCAGAATATTTTAATTGTGTGCCATCTCAAATTAACTACGTAATTGCTACAAGATTTAAACCATCACAAGGCTATTATGTAGAAAGTAAACGTGGAGGTGGTGGGCATATCACCATCAAAAAAGTAAACTTAAGCAAAAGTAAATATTTTATGCATATTATAGCTAGTATGGATGAAACTTTAACAGCACAAGAAGTGGATATTTTTATTAGTAACTTTTTGTCTTACGATATGATTACAGAAGAAGAAGCTAAGTTATTAAAAGTAGCTACTAGTGATAATGTACTAA
This sequence comes from uncultured Clostridia bacterium, assembly GCA_944386315.1. Taxonomy (GTDB): domain Bacteria; phylum Bacillota; class Clostridia; order TANB77; family CAG-508; genus UMGS1663. Next base: position 659 of record CALXAS010000074.1, read on the forward strand.
CTATCTCGCAACCAGATAGAGATAAAATTAGAGCAAAAATCTTTAAAAATATGATATTAAATTTAATTTAAAGGAGTGATTATTATGTTGTGTCAAAATTGTGGAAAAAGAGAAGCAAATATAAAATATACGCAGATTATTAATGGGGTAAAGAAAGAGATGTCTCTTTGTGAAAATTGTGCAAAAGAATTGGGAGTAGAGGATATTCATTTTAATATGCCAATTAGTTTTTCTAGTTTTTTAAGTGACTTTTTAGAGCCATATGAGTCAGAAAGTAATTTTATGACAAACTTTATGGCACCACAAACATTGCTTTGTGAAAATTGTAACAGTACCTATGATGATTTCTTAAAAGAAGGAAAATTTGGATGTGAAGAATGTTATGAAAATTTTTCTAGTAAAATTGATCCTTTGTTAAAAAATATTCATGGTTCTAATAGACATGTAGGAAGAGTAAGTAGAGTCTTAAATGAAAAAACAGAAGCAACAAATAAAGCAAAAGAAATAACAAAACAAGAAGACAAGAAAATGTCAGAAGAGGAAGAAAAACTACAAAGTTTAAAGAAAAGGCTAGAGAAAGAGATTAAAGAAGAACGCTATGAAGATGCAGCAAAAACAAGAGATGAAATAAAAAGAATAGAAAATAGCGAAAAAGGAGGCAAATAATGGCAAGTTGGTATTTAGAAACAGGAAAAACAGATGGTGATATTGTAGTAAGTTCCAGAATTCGTTTGGCTAGAAATATAAAAGGGATTCCTTTTGAGACAAAGCAGGCAGATAAGCAAAAACAAGAGATATTAGAAAAAGTAAAATATATTACACCAAGTATAGGATATGGATTGCAATATTTTGCTATGAAAGATATGGACGATGTGACCAAAATGAGCTTAGTAGAAAAACATTTAATTAGTCCAGAAATGGCTTTAAGAAAAGACCAAGAAAATATAGGCATTTTATTAAATAAAGAAGAGAATATTTGTATTATGCTAAATGAAGAAGATCACCTTCGTATGCAAGTGTTCAGTGCGGGGCTAGAATTACAAAACACGATGCAATTAGCTATAGAGATAGAAGAAAAAATGGATGAAATGTTATCATTTTCTTGTAGCAGGGAATATGGTTATTTAACGGCGTGCCCTACCAATGTAGGAACAGGTCTTAGAGCATCTGTTATGGTACATTTGCCAGCTCTAAAATTAACAGGCAATATTTCTAAAATTTTGCATATTGTCAATAATTTTGGTATGACGATTCGAGGCGTCTATGGAGAAGATACCAAAAGTCAAGGAGATATGTATCAAATTTCTAACAATCAGACCTTAGGTATTACAGAAAAAGAAATTATTAGCAATTTAGAAAATATTACGAAAAAGGTAGTAGAGCAAGAAAGATTAGCAAGAAAATATCTAAGAAAAGACCCTATAGAACTAGAAAATAGGGTGTATAGATCTTTTGGTATTTTGCGTTACGCAAGCAAAATAAATTCGGAAGAAGCAGAAGATTTATTATCTGATATTAAATTAGGAACAGACTTAGGCATTATAGAGGAGTTAACAGACAGCAAAGTAAAAGAGTTAGAGCTATATTTAAAACCAGCAAATCTACAAAAAAGAGTAGGAAAAGCGCTAACTGGTTTTGAAAGAGACTTAGAAAGAGCAAAAATAGTAAAACAAATTATAGGTTAGGAAGGAGTGAATTGTATGATGTATTATAAATTTACAAAAAGAGCTGAAAAGGCAATAGAAATAGCCAATCAGCTTGCAATAGAATTAGGTCACGATTATATGGGAACAGAGCATCTTTTATATGGCTTAGCAAAAGAAGGTAGTGGTGTGGCTAGTAAAGTATTAGAAAACCAAGGAGTAACACCAGAGGCTATCTTAAATGAAATTGAGGATTTAGTAGGTAGAGGAGAAGAAGGCACGCAAACAGAAAATAGAAGCATTGGTTTTACGCCAAGAACAAAAAGAGTGATAGAAAATGCATTTGTGGAGGCTCGTAAATTAGAAGCAGACTACATAGGAACAGAACATCTATTAATTGGTATTATGAGAGAAGGAGATAGCATCGCAGTTAGAATTATGCTAAACTTACAAGTAAACCCACAAAGATTATACAATGAAATTGTAAAAGTAATTAATGAAGATGATGCTGTCGGTAAAATAGATCAAGCAAAAGGAAATAGTAAAACAAGTAATAGCTTCCATCAAACAACTACACTAAATCAATTTGGTAGTGATTTAACAAAACAAGCAGAAGAAGGAAAGTTAGACCCAGTAATAGGAAGAAAAAATGAAATAGAAAGAGTAACCCAAATTTTATCTAGAAGAACCAAAAATAATCCTTGTTTAATAGGAGAACCAGGAGTAGGAAAAACAGCAGTAGTAGAAGGTTTGGCACAAAGAATTGTGGCAGAAGATGTGCCAGAACCATTAAAGGGCAAAAGAGTAGTAAGTTTAGATATTTCTAGCATGGTTGCAGGGGCAAAGTATAGAGGAGATTTTGAGGAAAGAATAAAAAAATGTTTAAATGAAGTAAGAAAAGCAGGAGATGTTATTTTATTCATTGACGAAATTCATACCATAGTAGGAGCAGGTTCTGCAGAAGGAGCAGTAGATGCAGCCAATATTTTAAAACCATTATTAGCAAGAGGAGAAGTACAAGTAATAGGTGCTACTACTCTAAATGAATATAGAAAATATATTGAAAAAGATAGTGCTTTGGAAAGAAGATTTAGCCCTGTTACAGTAGCAGAACCAACAACAGAGGATACCATTAAAATACTAGAGGGATTAAGCGATAAATATGAAGCACATCATAATGTAAAAATTACCAAAGAAGCCATAGAGGCAGCAGTTAATTTATCCGTAAGATATACTAATGATAGATTTTTGCCAGATAAAGCAATAGATTTAATAGATGAGGCAGCTTCTCGTGTAAGAATGAAAACATATACGATGCCAGATAGTATAAAAACTTTAGAAGAAAGTATAGAGACAATTAAGAAAGATAAAGAAGAAGCAATTCGAAAACAAGATTTTGAAAAAGCAGCAAAATTAAGGGATAAACAACATAGTAGTGAGGAAAAATTAGAAAAAGAAAAACAAAAATGGGCAAATAAAAACAGTAAATCTGTTGTGCAATTAACAGCAGAAGATATTGCAGAAGTCATTAGCAATTGGACGAGAATTCCAGTACAAAAAATTACAGAAGATGAGAATGTAAAACTAAAGAATTTAGAGAAAACATTGCATGAAAGAGTAGTAGGACAAAATGAGGCAGTAGAGGCTGTGGCAAAAGCTATTAGACGTAGCAGAGTAGGACTTCAAGATCCAAATAGACCAATTGGTTCTTTCCTATTCTTAGGACCTACTGGTGTAGGAAAAACAGAGCTTTCTAAAGCACTAGCACAAAGTTTATTTGGAAGTAGCGATAGTATGATTCGTATTGATATGTCAGAATATATGGAACCACATTCTGTAGCCAAATTAATTGGTTCTCCTCCAGGATATGTAGGATACGATGAGGGAGGACAGCTAACAGAAAAAATAAGAAGACAACCATATTCTGTTATCCTATTTGATGAAATTGAAAAAGCACATTCAGATGTAATGAATATGTTACTTCAAATATTAGATGATGGACGTCTAACAGATAGTAATGGTAGAGTAGTAAACTTCAAAAATACAGTTATTATTATGACCTCTAACGTAGGAGCAAGACTAATTACAGATAAAAAATCTTTAGGATTTGCCGAAAACAAAAAGGATGAAGACAAAGAAGAGCAAAAGGAATATGAAGACATCAAAAAAGAAGTAATGGCAGAGCTAAAAAGACAGTTTAGACCAGAGTTTATTAATCGTATTGATGAAATTATTGTATTCCATAAGTTACAAAAACAAGAAATGCTACAAATTGTAGATATTATGCTAAAAGAAGTACAAAAACGAATGGAAAAACAAGATATTTCTATAGAAATAGACGAGGCAGTAAAAGACAAAATTATGGAAAAGGGAATAGACCAAAACTTTGGTGCAAGACCATTAAGAAGAACTATCCAAACTATGGTAGAAGATAAAATAGCAGAAGGTATATTAGATGGTGTTATTCAAAAAGGACATAAAACAAAAATGACAGTAGGAGAAGATGGAGAAATTCGTATAGCTGAAGAAGTAAAAAAATAATAAATAGGAATAAAAAGGAACACATTTCGTATAAAAAACGTAGTGTGTTCCTCTTTCTATAGAGAAAATATGATTTACACCGGATTTACATGAATTTGTGTCTGATATACTTTATCTAATTTAGAAATCTCTTTTTCTAATTGATCAGCTAGTGCATGGCTTTCAAAAGTAGATAAATTCCCATCCACGGAAATCGTAAGGATTACCATATATTGATAACCAACAGGAGTGGTATAAAAATGACTTATTTTTTGCACCTGCTCACAGTTTTGAACAATTTGTAAAATTAAATTTTTAGTGTCTTCGTCAATAGAACGGTCCATTAATACATTATAACTTTCTATTAAAATTTTAAGACCAGTATAGGCAATCCAAATAGAAATACCAATTCCAACAAGACCATCTACCCAGTTCCAAGAAATAAGAGAAGCAAGAACAGAGATAAGAGTAAAAGTAGTAACGATGCAGTCATTACGATGGTCTTTTCTATTAGCTTCTAACAAAATATTTTGGCATTTTTTTGCTAGATTGCTGGTATAAAAATAAAGAGCCATTTTTACAGCAATGGTAATGATACAAACCAGTACTAATATCCATGAAAAAGTCATTTGACTTCCAAAAATAAGAGAAAAAATGGAGTCGTATAGTAGCTTAAAAGCAACAGCTAACATAGAAAGGCTAATAAATAAAGAAAAGATGTATTCTGCTTTTCCATGTCCAAAGTTGTGAGAGTCATCTTGCGGCTCACTGGCAATTTTGTTGCCTATCCATGTCATTAAAGAAGCAAATATATCACCAGCACTATTGGCACTATCGGCAATCATCGCTTGGCTATGTGTCATAAAACCAATGCTTCCTTTTATCATTAATAAAAAAATATTTCCTAAAATTCCTAAAATTCCAGCTTTTTTGGTAATTTCATAACGCTCCATCGCTTTTTTCTCCTTTTTATACTATATTTGAGTTTAGTAATTAGTATACCATAGAAATAAGAAAAAGCAAGAAGAAATATTGGATTTACGCATCTTGGCTAAAATAAAAATGAAATAGAATAGTTAGCGTCATTTTAGGAAAAATAGTAGTAACCAATTATTGACTTTTGTAATACAATGTAGTACAATAATAAAAGAAGGGAGTGGATGGATATGACAATTTCCGTAAGATTAAGTGATAAAGATACAGAATTAATAAAAACATATGCAGAAATGAATCATATTTCTTTGTCAGATTTAATTCGAAATGCCGTATTAGAAAAAATCGAGGATGAATATGATTTGGAAAGTTATCATAAAGCTATAGCAGAATATAAGAAAAATCCTAAAACTTATACCATGAAAGAAATCAAAGAGGAGTTAGGATTATAATGAAATATAGAGTAGTATTTACAGAAAGGGCGAAAAAGCAACTAAAAAAAATGGATAAGCATATAGCAGCATTAATCATAGGTTGGCTAGAAAAAAATATAGAAGGTTGCGAAAATCCAAGACTGCATGGCAAAGGCTTGGTAGAAAATAGGTCTGGCGAGTGGAGATATCGTATCGGAGATTATAGAATGATATGTGAAATACAAGATGAAGAAGTATTAGTTCTAGTGTTAGAAATAGGACACAGAAGAGAAATATATGAAAGAAAGACTTCCTAAAAATAGAGAAGTCTTTCTTTCTTGCGTCACATAGCAACTTTTAAAAATGTTGAAATGAAACAATTAATGAAAATTAGTCTCTGAGAAGAAAGGCTCGATGTCAATGAAAAAATGTGAAGATTCTTTCCAGCCAATTTTATCAATGTTGGCAACAAAATAAGTTTCTTGATGATAGGCTGGATAAGCAAAAGTAACTTCCGATTGGAAAAGTGAGTAGATCTCATCATCTTGTTCAAATTTTTCTACGGAAAAAAGAGAATAAGAATTATTTCCAATAACGCAAATTACTTCATATATATCTTCTTTGGCTGATATGATAACAGATAAGATATTGGGAAAAGCCATTGATTCATCGGCAACGAAGTTTTCTTCGATTTC
>CALXAS010000075.1 GCA_944386315.1 uncultured Clostridia bacterium
TATCAAAACAATGATATCTACTTTTCTATAGAAAAAAGTGAAAATGCGGATGAAGACGAAGCTATTAAAAGTGTAAGTATAGAGAACATACAGATTACAAAAACACCAGCAGTAGGAGAAATCAAATCCTATATGCCCAATAGTGGAGAGGGAAGAGCATTCACTTATACAGAAGATTATGTGATACAAGACCAATCACTTACTTATCAAGGTGGTACGCAAACAGACCTAAAAATGCTACAGATAGGAAATCAAGGTGGAAATATAGCCATTCGCTTTACGAATACAGGCATTCGGAAGCTATGTTTCTAATGAAGATGAAGAAATAACTCATGATGGAACCTTAATTACCAAAACAAGTACCACACAGGAAGATATGCAATTTGCAGTAAGCTTTGACTTTGTGATAACATTAAAAGACAAAAGCTACAAAGCTAGCATTTCCCTAGATTTACCTTGTGGCAACTTAATAGAAGAGGGAACGAGTAGTAAAGAAATAACAGATATGTCAGCTTTCGTTTTCAAAAGAGTAAATCTGTAAAAAATCAAAATAACTATTGCGAAAACAAAGAATTCAGTATATAATAAAAGCGGTATGAGAAAAATGTGATTTTTCTATGGAGGATAATTCAATGTAAGCCTATGAACCTTGTCAGGTCCGGAAGGAAGCAGCAATAAGTAGTTACTTATGTGTGAAATTATCTTCCATAGAGAAATTACAAAAAGCTTATACCGTTTTTTCCAGGGAAAAACCTAAGGAAGAGGTGAGCTTTTTGGAATACACAGCATTGTATAGAAAGTTTAGACCTACTACTTTTGGAGAGATGGTAGGACAAGAGCATATTACAAGAACCCTAAAAAACCAAATCATAGCGGGAAGAGTAGGACATGCCTATTTGTTTAATGGGGGAAGAGGAACAGGAAAAACTTCTGCAGCTAAAATCTTAGCAAGAGCAGTGAACTGTTTAAACCCAAAGGATGGGGAACCATGCAACGAATGTGAAATTTGCAAAGCGGCAATGGCGGGAACTCTAACGGATATCGTAGAAATGGACGCAGCTTCTAATAACAGCGTAGAAGATATTAGGCAGATACGTGATGAGGTGAATTTTTTGCCAACAGTTGCTAAGTATAGAGTCTATATTATAGACGAGGTACATATGCTATCTACAGGAGCTTTCAATGCACTATTAAAAACCCTAGAAGAGCCACCAGCACATGTAAAGTTTATTCTAGCAACAACAGAACCACAAAAATTGCCAGCTACTATTTTATCCAGATGCCAACGTTTTGACTTTAAAAAAATAGCCAATGAAGACATTGCTAATCATTTAATAGACATTTGCAAAAAAATGAATATAGAAATTACCAAAGAAGCAGTTTCTACAATTGCTATTTTGTCAGAAGGGGCTATGAGAGATGCACTTTCCATTTTAGAAAGATGTTTGCAAGATGGAGAAACCCAAATAGACGAAGATAAAATCAAAGATTTAGTAGGAATACCAAAGCTTCAGTTTATAGAGGCTATTTTGGAGGCAATTATCCATTGTAAGGTGGAAGATGCCTTAAATGTAATAGAAGAAGTTGTAAAAGAAGGAAAAGATATACAAAATTTCCTATGGGAAATGATAAAATATGCAAAAGACATTTTAGTGTATGGTGCAACCAAAAAAGTCCCTTTGTATAGTGAAGAAGAAACCAAAAAACTAGCAAAGCTTACAGAAAACGTGGATAGGACAACAGCGTTAGGCATTGTATATGCGTTATCTAACTTAGAAAACGAAATGAAATGGTCTAGTCAAAAGTTAATTTTGTTCCAAGTAACGGTTATCAAATTGTGTGCAAGAGACTTGGGGGCAACGGATGGAAACGAAACAGAGCAAATACAACAATTAGAACAAAAAGTAAATTACTTGCAAAAGCAAGTAGAAAACTTAAGGCACGGAGAAGTTATCCACAAAAAAGTAACAAATGTGGAAATCCCTACGCAAAAAACAGTTGTAGAGGCACCAAAAATGCCACAAGAAACTTTAGTAAAAAGAAACAACGTAGCACCAACAAAAACAGGAGAAAATTTAGCGTGCTGGCCTAAAGTATTAAAAGACTTAAAAGATACAGGAAAAATTATGCTATACACCAACTTGATGAATACAACCGCAAAAGAAGTAAATGATATGACAGTAGGCATTGTATTTCCGAAGGCAATTACACCATTTGGAAAAACAATTTTAGAAAAATCAGAAAACCAAACAGAGCTAGAAAGAAGAATCTCTATGGAATTAGGAAAAGCCATGAGAGTAAAATATATAGAAAATGCAAGCAGTCAGCCAGAAATGTCACAAGCGAATGCAATAGAAACCTTTGCGGAAGATTTAGACTTACCAATTCATATTATAGAAGAATAAGAAAGGTTTATAGGTAAAACCGCATACAAAAAACCTAAATAAAAATAGAGGAGAGAAAGAATATGTCAAAAAGAGGAGGATTTCCAGGAGGAATGGGAGGCTTCGGAGGAATGAATATCAATCAATTAATGAAAGAAGCCAAAAAAATGCAAGCAGATATGGAAAAAACACAAGAAGAGTTAGCACAAAAAGAATTTGAAAGCACAGCGGGAGGAGGAGCAGTTTGCGTAAAAGTATCTGGAAGTAAAGAAATAAAAGAAATTAAAATACAAAAAGAAGTAGTAGACCCAGAAGATGTAGAAATGTTACAAGACCTAATTTTAACTTGCGTAAACGATGCACTAAAGAAAGTAGATAGCGCACAAGCCGCAGGTCTTTCAAAATATAACATACCAGGAATGATGTAGGAAGCGAGAAAAAGAAATGTCATATTATTCACCATCTATCGAAAAACTAATAGAGAGTTTTGAAAAATTACCAAGCATCGGAAACAAAACAGCCGCAAGGCTAGCCTTCTATATTTTGGATAGACCAGAAGAAGAAGTAAAAGAATTTGTAGATGCGATTATGAATGCCAAAAAGAATTTAAAATATTGTTCCAAATGTTTTAATATATCTGATACAGATCCATGCGAAATTTGTTCTAACCCTAGAAGAGACGAAAGCGTTATTTGCGTAGTAGAAGACGTAAAAGATGTAGTAGCAATGGAAAGAACACATGAATTTAATGGATTATACCATGTACTACATGGTTCCATTTCACCAATGAATGGAGTAGGTCCAGATGATATTAAAATAAAAGAGCTTTTAAGTAGGTTAATGGACGGAACCGTAAAAGAACTTATCTTGGCAACAAACCCACGAGTAGAAGGAGAAGCAACTGCTATGTATATTTCTAAACTAGTAAAACCAATGGGAGTAAAAGTTACCAGAATTGCCCATGGCATTCCAGTAGGAGGAGATTTAGAGTATACGGATGAAGTAACTTTGAGCAAAGCACTAGAGGGAAGAAGAGAATTGTAATGTGTCAATCTCATGAAGGACACTTATCGTTTGGATAGGTGTTTTTTTGTGCTTAAAAACAAATGTAACCGTGAGTGTCCCACAAATGTCAGGGATGAGTGGGACAACCCAAAAAAAGTCGAAAATTATGGAAATAATTCAAAAATAGTAAGGTTATCCTAAACCTACTATTTTTTTGTTTATAAATAAGCATAGAACATAAAAACTATTCCAATTCTTTTAATTCTTCCTGAGAAAGCCCTGTTATCTTTAAAATAACTTCTATAGGAATATTTTCTTGCAACATAGACTTAGCAATTTTTCTTTTCTCTTGTAATTCTCCAATAGAGATACCCTCTATCTTCCCTTTATTTTCTCCTTCTTTTAATCCTTCCTCTTTCCCATGCTCATAAACAGATTGCCTATTCCATTTTTCTTCTCTTTCCCATCTGGCAAGAATTTCTGCCTTTTTTCGTACATCTTCATCTTCACTAATATCTTCTAATTTTTCATTAGTTTGTTTTAATTCTTCGTTCTTACTCATAAGAGACTGCACCTCCGTTTCGTTTGGATCTAAAATAAATAGAATCCATTGTGCTAAAATGTCTTGTGGATTTTTATGATACATTTCTTTCGCTTTAGTCATATCAATTATATGTAATTCTTGCAAATCTGTCAATTGCTTTTCTTTCATTTCATCTTCTGTAAAGTGCCAAATGGTGTGCATTTTATCTATATCTTTTAATTCTTCTAATTCATAATTTAACAAACCAATGGTAATGGATTTTTGAAGACTAATATATCTGTCTCCTCTGGATAATTGTTTAGAAATTAATTGACAGGAAGAATAAAGTAATCTAGGAATAGTATTCAAGTAATCAACTAATTGGAGTTCAATGTGAATTAGTTCACCGATAGAGGTAGTAGCAAGTAAATCTAGTCTACCAATTTTTTCTTCTGGGAGTTCTCGTGCCTGCGAAACTTCCGTATTCACCTTTACAATATGAATTTTTTTGCCAAGAATGGCAGAAATGAAAAAGCCAGTTTCTTCTCTATTTTTATCAGAGAAGAGAGATTGAAAAACAACATCATATTTAGGTTTTAATAATAATTTAGATTTTTTTGACTTCATGAAAAATATCAGTCCTTTCTTAAGATTAATGAAAGATGTATACAGTTATGAGTTAACTAAATACTCTTTTTTGGATATAAATTTGCTTTAAAACGACAGAAAATCATAAGAAAATTAAGAATATAAAATAGATTAATAGAAAAATAAATCTTTTATTCCTAGATACGCCTTCTGTTAGAGAAAAAAGATTTACAGTGGAATATAGTGAAATAAAGCAAAATAGGAATATCATAAAAAATGGAAAAAGTAAAGAAAAACTTTTAGACAAAAAATAACAAAAAACGCATAGGTGTCCCATTCAAGTCAGGGTTAAATGGTACACATTTTAAAAATAATGTCAAAAAAGATAGAAATAAGTAAAATTTACGGAATATCCCCACCCTGTGCACTGGCAATCGTGCTTAAATTAGCCCCAACAGCAGAGAGAAAATTGCCTAAAGTATCTATTTCGTCAGGAGAAAGCCCTTGCGATAAAAAAACAGAAAAATAAGTCCCACTATACCAAATAAAATAAACAAAAGGCTAGATATTTTTTGCATAGTAGCTTCCGAAACTTTTCGGCTTAAAAACTTTCCTAAAAGAATGGCAATACTATCGGAAACCACCATTCCTAAAATAGCGCCTGCAATCAAAAAAATCTTCTCATGAGGATAACTAATACCAAGCCCAATAGAAGCTAAAAAAGTTTTATCCCCAAATTCTCCTATGGCAATAGAAGCGGCAATCATAAATACATATCCTAAGTTTAAAGAAGCAAGCTTTTGCAAAAGATTTCCTTTCTTGCTATTTCCCACTTCAAAAGAAGAAAACAGAGAGAAAATACCAAACAATAGAAAAGAAAAATAGGTAAATAGTTCTAAATAAAAATGAAAAATATCATTTTCCAATAAACCAATAGAACTGCCAAACAAAATAGCAATGCCATGGCTCAAAAAAGAACCAAGACAAACGCCTAATAAAATCCAAACAGACTTCACCTTAGAAGAAAAAGACAAAACAAGCAATTGCGTTTTATCTCCTAATTCCGATAAAAACACTAGTAAAAAAGCGACAAAAAAAGCAATCATAGCAAATCCTTCCTTTTTAAACAACATATGAGAAATAAAAGAAAATATGTTAAATAATGTGAATTCTATGTGAATTATATTGCATATGGAAAATCTTAGTGATATCCTAAAACATAAATACTACGGAAATAAGGATTTAAGAACACCAGATAAATGGTGTTAAAATTTTGAAAACAAGGAGGAATTATTTTGATAGAAGTAAAAAATGTTACAAAAAGATATGGTAGTTTTACTGCCGTAGATAACATTAGCTTTACCGTAAAAGATGGCGAAGTCATTGGCTTTTTAGGACCAAATGGAGCCGGAAAAAGTACAACTATGAATATGATAACTGGTTTTATAGAGCCAAGCGAAGGTAGTGTTATCATTAATGGAAATGATATTTCCAAAAAAGCGAAAAAAGCAAAAAGGCAAATTGGCTACATGCCAGAAAACGTACCTTTATATTCTGAACTTACTGTAAAAGAATTCGTAAAATATATGGCAGAGATTAAAAGAATGCCAAGAAAGCAAAGAAAAGAAGACGTGGAGAAGATATTAAAAGAAACAGGGTTAGAAGAGGTACAAAACAAATTAATTAGAAATTTATCCAGAGGATATAAACAAAGAGTAAGCCTAGCTGGTGCTTTAGTTGGAAATCCAGAAGTCCTTATTTTAGATGAACCAACCGTAGGATTAGATCCAAAACAAATTATAGAAATTAGAAACCTAATTAAAGAATTAGGAAAGAATCATACCGTTATATTAAGTACACATATTTTACCAGAAGTAAGTCAAATATGTGAAAGAGTGATTATTATTAATAAAGGAAAAATAGTAGCAATCGATACGCCAGAACATTTGGAAGAAAGAACAAAAGAGGAAAATGTATTATTGCTAACCGTAGAAGATAAAGAAGAACATATGGGTAATATAAAAGAAAAATTACCAAAACTAAAAGAAATCAAAATGATAAAAGACAACGAAGATGGAACAAAACAATATATGGTAACTTCTAATGCAGATGTAGACTTAAGAAAAGATTTATTTGATATATTACCAAAACAAAATATTACGATATTTGAACTAAAAAAAGCAGAAGCAACTTTAGAAGATGCCTTTATTCGTTTAATTAATGCAAGAGAAGAAATAGAAAAGGCGACAGAAAATATGCAAAATGAAAAACAAGACAAAATAAAAGACAAAGAAGCTAAAAAGCAAGACAAAGAAGAAAAAAAGAAAGCTAAAGA
>CALXAS010000076.1 GCA_944386315.1 uncultured Clostridia bacterium
TATTTTTCATTATTTATTTTTTTATTTTATTTTCTATTATTTTATTTTTATTATTTTTTATTTATTTTATTATTATTAAAATTTTTTTTATTTTTATGTATATTTTTTTTCATTTAAGACATAATATTAGCATAAGGTTAATATTAGTTGAGCGAAGAATATTACGAGGTTTTATATAAGCTTTTTAATATTCGAACAAAGATATCTAATTGTTTAAGTAATCCTTAGATGATTATATGTCGGCGTCGTAGAATTTATGATGAGTAATTAAGCTATATTTTATATATATATGGTTGAAATTATTGATGATAAATTCGGGCTAAGATTATTTTTATATATAATCGTGGTTGTTATTAGTCCCATGTGGATGAATATGGTTATGGTATATGTATTAATAGTCAATCAACTAATTTATATATTTAATATATAGCTTATTTATATAGCAATATATATTAGGTTAGCCTATTAGGTATATAGGTTTGAGATGAAGATTAATATTAGCTTTATAAGATAATAGCTAGTAAGGTTTATTTCCTTACTAGCTATTAAAATTATACATCTAAATTGGTTACGTATTTTGCATTTTCTTCAATAAATTTTCTTCTTGGCTCTATTTCATCTCCCATAAGTACAGTAAATATTGCATCTGCTTTCATTGCATCATCCATAGTAACTTTAATTAAAATTCTAGTTTCTGGGTTCATAGTAGTATCCCATAATTGTTCTGGGTTCATTTCTCCAAGACCTTTGTATCTTTGCAATGCTAATTGATCTCTTGCTATTCCCTTTTCTTCCAATTCTTTATAAGCTTTATCTAAATCTTCATCTGTATAACAATAGATATCTTGTATCCCTTTTTTAGATAATTTATATAAAGGTGGTTGTGCTAAAAATACATTTCCATTTTCAATTAAAGGTCTCATATATCTAAAGAAAAAGGTTAATAATAATGTTCTAATATGTGCACCATCTACGTCCGCATCTGCCATGATAATGACTTTACCATATCTGATTTTACTAATATCAAAGTCTGCTCCTATTCCTGCTCCAACGGCTAATATAACTGGTTGCAATTTATCATTATTATAAATTTTATCAGCTCTTGATTTTTCTACATTTAGCATTTTTCCCCAAAGAGGAAGTATGGCTTGAAATCTTCTATCTCTTCCCTGTTTTGCACTACCTCCTGCAGAGTCTCCCTCTACAATATATATTTCACAATTTTTTGCATCTTTTTCTGAGCAATCTGCTAACTTTCCAGGTAGGGTTGTTGTTTCTAATGCATTTTTTCTTCTTACTAATTCTCTCGCCTTTCTTGCTGCTTCTCTCGCACGGGATGCACTAATACATTTTTCTAAAATAGCCTTTGCTACACTTGGATTTTCTTCTAAAAAGTTAGATAATGCTTCATTTACTGCACTTTGCACGATTCCTGTTACATTACTATTTCCTAATTTTGTTTTCGTTTGTCCTTCGAATTGTGGTTCTTTTACTTTTACGGAAATAACAGCTGTAATTCCTTCTCTAATATCTTCTCCCTGTAAATTTCCATCTTTTTCTTTTAAAATATTATGAGATTTTGCATAATCATTAAATGATTTTGTTAAAGCTCTTTTAAATCCTTCTAAGTGCGTTCCACCTTCTATCGTATTAATGTTATTGACAAAACTATATATATTTTCTGTATAAGAAGAAGTATATTGCAAAGCGATTTCTATTGGTACTTCTCCATTTTTTTCAATATAAATTGGTTCTTTGTGTAAGGTTTCTTTATTTTTATTTAAAAATTGTACAAAAGAGATTAATCCTCCTTCAAAGTGAAATTCTGCTTTTTTTGGTGGATCTTCTCTTAAGTCTTCCATACTTATCTTTAAGCCTTTTGTTAAAAATGCCATTTCTCTTAAGCGGTTTTCTAATGTTTCATAATCATATTCTAATGTTTCAAAAATAGTGTCATCTGCTAAAAATCTTACTTTTGTTCCAGTTTTTTTAGAATCTCCTATTCTGGTTAATTTCTGTGTGGTTTTTCCTCTTTCAAATTTCATTTGAAAAATGCCACCATCTCTTTGGATAGTAACCTCACACCATGTAGACAATGCATTTACAACAGAAGCACCAACTCCATGAAGTCCTCCAGAAACTTTATATCCGCTATCTCCTCCAAATTTACCACCTGCGTGTAACACGGTGTAAACTGTTTCTGCTGCAGAAATATGTGTTTTAGGATGTTCATCTACTGGAATTCCTCTTCCATCATCTTCTACACAAATAATATTTCCTGGTTCAATGGTCACATGAATATGCGTACAATACCCTGCTAATGCTTCATCCACGCAGTTATCTACAATTTCATAAACCAAATGATGTAGTCCTCTGATAGAAACACTTCCAATATACATACCAGGTCTTTTTCTAACTGCTTCTAATCCCTCTAATACTTGTATTTGGTCTGCTCCATATTTATGCTCATATTTTTCCATTTTTTCTATACTCCCTTTCTTTGCCTTAGTTTTATGAAAGAACTTTCTTAATTTACTTTGTTGCAATTTTAAGAACGTCCCTAAATTGCATCCCTAATGTTCATTTATAATTTTTCCTTTGTTTACTTCAAAAATTTTTCCATTTGCATCTTTCATATTATCTGTACAAGTAATAATCACTTGTGTATTTTGGATATCTTTTAAAAAATTTTTTCTTCTTTTTTCATCTAATTCTGACATAAAATCATCTAATAATAAAATGGGATATTCTCCTATGTCATCATATATTACTTGTAATTCTGCCATTTTTAAAGATAATATAACTGTTCTATTTTGCCCCTGAGAACCATATATATTCACAGGTTCTTTATTAATATATATCACAAAATCATCTCGATGTGTACCTTTCGTTGTAAAACCTTTTATCATATCTATTTTTCTACTTTCGTGTAATTTTTTTAAAAAATTATTTTTTTCTCTACATTCTGAAATATATTCCATTTCTAATATTTCTTTTGCATCTGTTATTTGTTCATGAATAGTATTTATTTTTTCTTTTAATTTTTCTATAAAAATATTTCTATAGGCATATATTTTTTCTGCATACTCTGCTAATTTTTCATCCCATATATCTAATAAATTTTCTGGTTTATTTTCTAATTTTATTTGTTTTAAATAATTATTTCTTTGTTCTAATGTTTTTAAATATTGGTTTAATACATAAATATAATTTGGTCTTAATTGCCCTATCATAATATCTAAAAATCTTCTTCTTTTTTGTGGACCATCCTTTAAAACATGAATGTCGTCTGGTGTAAAAATAACGGTGTGAATATTTCCTAATAATTCACTTAATTTTTTTATTTTAATTCCATTAACGAAAACACTTTTTTTATCTTCTAATATTAGTTTGACACTACCATCTCTATCTTTTTTTTCATATTTCATAGAAACCAAAGCTTTATTTTCTCCTATGGCTATCATTTCTTTTTCTTTATTCGTACGAAACGATCTTCCTATAGAACTTAAAAAGATAGCTTCTAATATATTCGTTTTTCCTTCTCCATTATCTCCATAAAAAATATTGATATGAGGTGATAATTCTATTTTTTGTTCTTCATAATTTCTAAAATGATTTAATTCTATTTCTTGGATGTACATATTTTTTCTCTTTTCTTAAAGTTATCCACATATTTTGCATAGATTGTGGATAACTTTTTTCTAATCTTTCAATCTGATTGGTAAAATCATATAAATATAATCTCCATCATCTACTGGTCTGATAATACATGGTGAAATGCTTGTCCCAAAATCTACAAATATTTCTTCATCATCGATAGCACGAAGTGCATCTAAGAAATATTTTGGATTAAATCCTGCTTCTAGATTTTGTCCTTCTGTAGATACATACATTTCTTCTTTTGCATCTCCTGTTTGATTCGTACAAGAAATGGTTAATTTTCCAATATCAATGGCTACTTTTACCGGATATTTTTTTTCTTTTTCTATACTAGAAGAAGAAATTAGACTAATTCTTTCAAAACAATTTTGCAAGGCATTTTTATTCACTCTTACTCTAGTTTCCCAATTTTCTGGAATAACGCTTGCATAATTTAAAAATTCTCCATCTAATAATCTAGTTACTAATTTGCAATTTTCCATTTCAAATAAGGCTTGATTTTTCGCTACGCCTATTTTTATCATATCAAAAGAATCTAATATAATTTTATTTACTTCATTCAATGTTCTTCCTGGAATAACGGCTGTAAAATCATTTACATGATTTTGCAAAAATTTGCTTTTCCATGCCAATCTAAATCCATCTACAGCAACTACATTTAATTTATTATTTTTTATTTCAAATAAACATCCTGTAAAAATAGGTCTATTTTCTTCTGTGCTAACAGCAAAAATAGTTTTTCTAATCATTTCTTTTAAAGAATTTTGTTCTATCTCAATAGAGTTTTCTACATTAATTTGTGGTAGTTCTGGAAATTCATCTGGATTCATTGTAGCAAGTTTATATAAAGAACCTTCACATTCAATGACTAATAAATTTTTTTCATTTAAAGAAATATGTATTTCTGTATCTGGTAGTTTTCTAATAATTTCACTAAACATGATAGCATTTACTACTGTTGCTCCTTGTTCTTCTACATTACTATCTATTACATATTCAATTCCTATTTCTAAATCATAGGTAGTAAATTTTACTTCATTATCATTGGTTTGAATTAAAATACCTTCTAAGATAGGCATTGTTGTTTTAGATGCTACTGCTTTTGTTACTGAATTAATAGCTTTTAATATTTTATCTTTTTCACAAATAATTTTCATTTCGAATCAAACTCCTTTTATTAAATATAATAAATATTTATAGTAGTAGTAGTAATAGGTCCTGTGGATTGTGTGGATAACTATGTGTATAGTTTATATCCCTAGCATTTGAGATGTTGATAACTTGGTGGATAATTTTAAAAGTTTTCCACATTTTCCTTTTGGGTATGTGGAAATGAAAGTTATACACAAGTTATCTACAGGAATTCCACACCCCCTTGTGGATATCTAATGTATTGCTTCCGTAAGAAGAATTTGAACTTACTGTTCTAGATAAACTGTTCGTCAAACAATCTTTTTAAAAAAGTTTCATTTTTGTTTATTTCAATACTAATTGTCCGCAAGCAAGATGTTTTTCACACTATCCACAATTAATTTTGTATTAGGATTTTCTTTCATTTCTTTCTCGATTTTTTTACAAGCATGCATTACAGTGGTATGGTCTCTGTTACCAAAATCCTTTCCGATTTGAGGAAGAGAAATTTGAGGGACACTTCTACATAAATACATGGCAATTTGTCTTGGAAAAACAACATCGTTTGATTTTTTGCTACCTACTAAATCCTTAGGATCAATATTAAAATATTTTGCAACAGTTTCTTGTATATATTGTGAAGAAATAACTTTATCTTGTGCAGCAATAATTTCATTAATGGCCCATTCTGCCATTTCCATGGTAATAGGACTATTAATTAAAGAAGCTCTGGCAATTAATTTATTAAGTGCTCCTTCTAATTCTCTAATATTAGTATCGATACGATTCGCAATGGTAGATAAAATAGCATCATCGATAATAATGTTATCGATTTGTGCTTTTTTACGCAAAATTGCTAAACGTGTTTCATAATCGGCATTAGAAATATCCGCAATTAATCCCCATTCAAATCTAGATTTTAATCTATCTTCTAATAGATTAATGTCTTTAGGAGGTCTATCACTAGAAATGATAACTTGTCTTCCACTTTCGTGCAAAGTGTTAAAAGTATGGAAGAATTCCTCCTGTACCCTTTCTTTTCCCGCAATAAATTGGATGTCATCTATTAAAAGGACATCAATATTTCTGTATTTAGAGCGGAATTGCTCATTTTTATTATCTTTAATAGCATTAATTAATTGATTGGTGAATTTTTCAGAAGTAACATATAAAATATTAGAATTTTTGTTATTTCTTAAAATTTCATTACCAATAGCATGCATTAAGTGTGTTTTTCCCAAACCTACACCGCCGTAAATAAATAAAGGATTATAAGAGGTGGCTGGTGCTTCTGCAACAGCAAGTGCTGCAGCATGTGCAAATCGATTGTTATTGCCTACAACGAAAGAGTCAAAAGTATATTTAGGGTTTAACGTTTCGTTGTAGACCGTTCCAGCAGTAGGTGGAAGTTGTCCGATCCATGGTTTGGTCTGCTATTTCTTCTTTTGCGATTATGGAAACACTGCATTCTTTATTTGTAATGAAATTAAAAGTATTTACAAGTAAATCGTGATATCTAGATTCTATGGCATCTCTTTTAAATGCAGTAGAAGTAGAAAGAACTATATTACCGTTATCGGCACTTTCAATTTCAAGATTTTTAATCCAGGTCTCATAAGAAATTTTTGTGGTTTCATCTTTTAAAAGATCTTTTGCTTTTGTTAGAAGTTCATTTAGGTCTGTTTGCATTTGTTTTTCAGTCCTTCCAAAAAAATTAAAAAATTTTGTAGGAAAATAAGTTATCCACATAGTTATCCACATATGTGGATAACTACGGAAGAACGCAAGTTGGTAAATAAATTACACACTAAAAACTTCTCTTTCCCTTTGTCACTATATCATATCAAAAAGAAATCAAAATAGTCAATACAAATAAAAAAAATAATTAATTTTAAGCAGTAATAACGAATAAAAAAGAATAAATCAAAAAACATAGCAAAAACAAGAAAAAAGTGCTATGTTTTTTCTTGTTA
>CALXAS010000077.1 GCA_944386315.1 uncultured Clostridia bacterium
GTCTTTGTATGCTTTAGATAAGAGATTTGTGATTAAAGAAATTCCAATTGTATATAGAGACAGACCAGAGGGAAGTATTTCTAAGCTAAATACCATTACAGATGGATGCAAAGTAGTAAAAACCATTATTAAAATGTTAAAAAATTATCATCCTTTCCGCTTTTATACAGGAGTTGCTGCTATTTTCTTTTTACTAGGGCTATTCGTAGGAATACCAGTTGTAGTAGAGTTTTTAAAAACAGCCTATATTACAAAAGTACCTTCTGCAGTACTAGCAACAGGGCTTATGATTATTGCAGTGCTTGCAGAACAATGTGGCATTATTTTAGAAACAGTAGTAAGAGTGAATAGAGAAAATTATGAACTAAATTTATTACGTTATACTCAAATGGAAGAAATCAAAAAACGAAAGGATTATGAATAAAAAAATGGTAGATAGGAGAAAAAAAGTAATGCAATATGTATTAGTAGCGGTTTATATCGTTTTAACCATATCAGGATTAGTTTTAATCAAAAAAGGAGGAAATCCTGGAACGCTAAATGTAAATAATGGAGAAATTCACTTAGGAATGAATTTAATTAGTTTAGTAGGCTTTATTTGCTATATTTGTAGTTTTTTACTATATACAAGAATTGTTGTTATGTTTGATTTAAGCTACATTACACCGATTTGTACGGGAATTACACAAGTATGTATTTTAGTTGCTTCCTATTTTGCTTTTCATGAGCAAATTAGTAAGCAAGGCATCATTGGAGCATCCTTAGTTATTATAGGAATTATTATTATGAATTGGAAGAAGTAACAATTTATCCTTGATGAAATTATCCATAAGACAAAGGAGGAGCAAATGACGTACCCTTATAAAGTATCTATAGTAGCATTAGTATATAACCTACAAGACTATTTGCCACGATGCTTAGATGCGTTGGTAGGACAAACCTTGCAAGAAATAGAAATTTTATGTGTGGACGATGGTTCTACAGATAATGCACCACAAATTATAGAAGAATATGCCAAAAGATATCCAGATAAAATAAAAGTATTTCATAAAGAAAATGGAGGAGAATTTACTACTAGAAATTATGGATTGCAAAGAGCAAAAGGAGAATATGTTACTTTTGTAGACACAGACGACTACGTGGAAAAGGATTGGGCAGAAAAATTATATACAGCAGCCAAAACTAATGATGCAGATATAGCAGTTTGTGCTTTTGAAAGAATAGATATGGCTACAGGAAATGTGGTGGGAAAAGATATGACCAATTTTGGAGCAGTTACTAGGCAGGTAAATCCAAAAGATGATTTTGTTTTATTTATCAATCCCGCCCCTTGGAATAAAATTTATAGACGAGAAAAAATACAAGAATTTTCATTTTTGCCCTTAAGAGGATTTAATGATACCTTATTTTTTATTAGCAGTCTTACCAAAATAAAAACAATTACTTTTGTGCCAGAGGTGTTATACCATTACTATTTACGCTATAATTCACAAATACATACCATCAACAAGAAAGACGTAGAAAATTTAAAAAAATATTTGTTACAAGTAAAAGAATTATACAGACAAAAAGGACAGTATGAACAAATGCAAAACATATTAGATATGATGGCACTTATCCATTTGGGCATTTCTGTTATGTATCGTCTTTCTTACGATAAACAAGTGAATATGAAAAAGGAAATGAAAGAGACGATTTTCTATTTAGACAAAGAATTTCCTACTTGGCGTACTTCTCCCTTTTTAAAGTGGAAATATGTGAGAAAAAGGGGAATAAAACATATAGGGTTATGGGGGATTACCAAATTGTATAAGTGGCATATGCCAATGGTATTTTTGCGTGTCTACCGATTTGTAGTAGATGTGCTTAAAATAGACATTAAATTTTAATTTAAACTCCAATAAAAATAGAAAAATAGAATTCAGCTACAAACTTAAATAGAAAAGTATTAAAGGAAAGGAAGGAAAAAAGAATGAGAAAAATTTTAATAACAGGAGCAAATGGAATGCTTGCGAAAGCAGTAAGAGAAAGATTTAAAAAAGAGGAACTAATTTGTACGGATGTAGAAGAGCTAGATATTACAAGTTTAGAACAGGTGGAAAAATTGGTAGAGAAGGAAAAACCAGAGTACATCATTAATTGTGCAGCATTTACAGCTGTAGATAAGGCAGAAGAATGCTATGATATAGCAGAAAAAATAAATGCAGATGGTCCTAGAAATTTAGCCATAGCAGCAGAAAAAAATGGAGCAACACTCGTACATATTAGTACAGATTATGTATTTGATGGTGATTTAGATGTTAGCAAATCTTATACAGAACAAGATAAAACCGCACCAGTTACAGTATATGGAATTACTAAAAGACATGGAGAGGAAGCGGTAGAACAGAATTGCAAAAAATATTACATTTTCCGTACAGCATGGCTTTATGGGGATGGAAATAATTTTATTAGAACAATGCTAAAATTAGGAAAAGAAAAAGAAGAAGTAAGCGTGGTAAATGACCAACATGGAAGCCCAACCTATAGTGTGGATTTGGCAAACATCATTTATCAAGCAATCGAAAAAAAGATTCCATATGGTATTTATCATGCTACTAATCAGGAATTTACTACATGGTATGAGTTAACGAAAAAAATCTATGAAATAGAAAATCTTTCTTGCAGAGTAAAACCAGTTACCTCAGAAGAATTTGTAAGACCAGCTAAAAGACCTAAAAACTCTATGCTTAGCAAAGAAAAATTATTAGCACAAGGTATACAAATACCAAATTGGGAAGATGCGGTAAGAAGATATTTAGACGAAGAAAAGAGAAGAGTTTAAAAAAGCTATAGAAATATGGCTTTTTTTCTTGAAAAAAAGTGAAGCTAATGATATGATAAGGGCGTAAATTAGAGAAAAGGATGGAAGCAAAATGAAAAATAGAAAAGGAATTATATTAGCAGGAGGCAGTGCCACAAGGTTGTATCCTCTAACACTTGCTATTTCTAAGCAAATTATGCCAGTATACGACAAGCCAATGATTTATTATCCTTTATCTGTGCTAATGCAAGCAGGAATTAGGGAAGTACTGATTATCTCTACCCCTAGAGATATTGTTATTTTTAAGAATTTGCTAGGAGATGGAGAAAAATGGGGAATGCAGTTTTCTTATGCTGTTCAAGAAAAACCAAGAGGACTTGCAGAAGCATTTTTAATAGGAGAAGACTTTATTGGTAAAGACAATGTAGCCATGATATTAGGAGACAATATGTTCTATGGAGAACGATTAGAAAAAATACTAAAAAAAGCAAATGAAAGGGAAGATGAGTCAACTATTTTTGGCTATTATGTAAAAGATCCTAGAGCTTATGGCGTAGTAGAGATAAATGAAGAAGGACATGCTATTTCGATAGAAGAAAAACCAGAAAAACCAAAATCCAATTATGCAGTACCAGGTTTATACTTTTATACAAACGATGTTGTAGCAATGGCAAAAGAAGTAAAACCATCTGCAAGAGGAGAATTAGAAATTACCGCAATTAATGAAATGTATATGCAAAAAGGAAAATTAACTGTAGAAAAATTAGGAAGAGCCATGACTTGGTTTGATACAGGTACACATGATGCTTTGCTAGAAACAGCAAGCTTTGTACAAACCATTCAAAAAAGACAAGGATTACTAATTTGTTGCCCAGAAGAAATCGCTTATCAAAAGGGATGGATTACAAAAGAGCAATTGCGAGACTTAGCAGAGCCTTTTATGAAAACAGACTATGGCGTATACTTAAGAGACCTAACACAAGAATCTTAAAAAAGGCTAAAATAATAAGATACAAAGGTTTATGGGTATCCTTTAAAAAACCTAAATATAGTATACAAGGAAGAAGAAAAAATGGGAAAATTTGAAAAACAAGAAACAGGAATAGAAGGATTATATGTTATTAAACCAACTGTATTTGAGGATAGTAGGGGCTTTTTTATGGAGACTTACCAAAAACAGGATTTTTCAGCCATGGGAATTACACAAGAATTTGTACAAGATAATCATTCTAAATCTAGCAAAGGAGTGCTAAGAGGCTTGCATTTTCAAAAAGAATATGCACAAAGTAAGTTAGTAAGAGTAGTAAAGGGGGCCGTATATGATGTGGCAGTGGATTTAAGAAAAGATTCTAAAACTTATGGAAAATATTATGGTGTTACACTAACAGAAGAGAATAAATTACAATTCTTTATTCCAAAGGGATTTGCACATGGATTTTTAGTTTTGTCAGATGAGGCAGAATTTGTGTATAAATGTGATGATTATTACCACCCAGGAGATGAAGGAGGATTAATTTGGAATGACCCTACTATTGGTATTCAGTGGCCTTTAGAACAAATTGGAGGAGAGGCAAACATTATCCAGTCAGAAAAAGACAAAAATTGGCCTGCTATGCAATAACAAGGGAAGGAAGAACAGAAAAAAATGGTATACTTAAGATATATATTGATATATGGAATGCTTATGCTAGGTAGTATCTTTTTAGCAGATAAATACCATAAAAAAATAGAAAGTTGTTTTGTTCTTACTTTTCTTTATACAATGCTAGGTGTGTATTTAGCTAGTTTTATAGGAATATTAGAAATATCGGTATGGATAATAGGCATATTTTGGATATTGGCAGGGGCATATACGATGGGAAAGCATTTAAAGAAAAAGGATACGTTTTTTCAAGAACAAATTGTTACAAATGGACTGCTACTATTTACCATTTTGTTCTTTGTACTTTTAACATTTTCTTTTTCAAAGATGCTTACCAATTGGGACCAATATTCCTATTGGAGTATTCACACAAAAAATGCTTTCTATTATAATAATTGGATTGTGGATGTAGGCATACAGTATCCACCTGTGCCAACCACGATACAATACTTTTTTATGAAAATAGCAGGAGAATATAGGCAAGGAATAGAGGCCTTTAGTATGCAAGTGCTAGTATTTACTTGTTTGTTTCCGTTTTTAGAGTGGATAAAAGGAAAAAGAGTAGAAAAAATAGCTGCTATAGTTAGTATTATTTGTTTACCAGCTGTTTTCTTGGCACTAAATTTTTATGATTCTTCTTATCCAGATACATTGCTAGGAATTTTATTAGGCTTTATATGGATAGAATTTATTTATGAAAAAAATAAGGCATATAAAAATGCAGTTGTAATACTAGGACTAATTACTTTAACGTTAACAAAAGCAACAGGTGTATATCTAGCAGGCATTGGCGTAATGATGATGCTACTTTATGAAATTTGGTTACAAAAGAAACAGTCTATTTCTTGGAAACAAATACGAAAAAGTAGAGCCATAAAAATGTGCTTGGTTTATCTCTTAATTGTTTTACTTACCATTGCTTCGTGGAAGGGGTATCAAACTTTCTATGCAGGAGAATTGGAGCAAGCTTCTACGCAAAATATTCGAGAAGAAAAAGGAAATATTTTGGCTTACCTTTGGAACAGTGTGACGATAGCTATTTTTGGTTATGGCGACGAAATTGCTACGACTGGGGCACAATCGATAGGAAACTTATTAGAGAGCTTGTACGAAACACCAGCACTAACGAAGCCGATAGATATTAGTATCTTTTCTACTACTATACTTTTATTTGGTATTAGTATACTGCTTTACTATAAAGTTTTAAAAGAAAATCGAGAAATACTAAAGAAAACAATGGTTCTATTAGGAGTAGGTTTAGTTTTGTATACAGCCATACTCCAAGCAGCTTATATGACAGTATTTTCTACAGAAGAAATGATTCTACATAGTGGAATAGACCGCTATCTGCCTACCTTTTTATTAACCATTTTGTATTGCATCATAGCGATTGTTTTTAAAGAGAAAAAAGAAAGTAAGTTCTTTTATGCTAGTATAATAGGAATTTTTTTATGGATTACACCACTGCAGTTAATTGCTAATAGTGTACTTACATCAGGAATTTATGAAAAAGAAAAACGAGCAGAATGGGAGCCAATTATCACACAGGTACAAGAAATACAAGAAAAGATGGAAGGCACAACAGAAGAGGTATGGATATTGAGTACTACAGAAAATGCAGGACAAATGTTATATCAAAATGCGATACGTTATTACCTATATCCAGAAATAAAAGTAAAAGTAGTAAATTGTACACAAGAAAAGCAGTTAGAGCAAGCAGTAGAACAAATAAGTCAAGAAGAAAAAACATATGTATGTATACTAGAAACAGATGAAAAACTAGAAAAAGCTTTAGGGGAAGAAGTGGAAGAAAAAACACTTTATGCCATCACAAAACAAGAAAATAACATTCTACAATGGGAAGAAGTAGAATAGGAAAGGATGAGGAAAATGAAAAATAATATATTAGTAACAGGAGCAGCAGGATTTATAGGAGCAAATTTTGCAGAATATTTTGTAGCAAAACACCCAGATTATCATGTGGTAGTGGTAGATAAATTAACCTATGCAGGTAATATGGCAAATTTAAATAATGTGATAGATAACATTACATTTATTCAAGCAGATATTTGTGATTTTGAGAAAATGACAGAAATATTTGAAAAAGAAGATATCAATGGAGTTATTCATTTTGCGGCAGAATCTCATGTAGATAATAGTATTAAAACACCATTTATCTTTACACAAACCAATGTATTAGGAACCCATACTTTGCTAGAAGTAGCAAAAAGAAAATGGGGAGAAGGAAGTCCTAATAAATTTATGCA
>CALXAS010000078.1 GCA_944386315.1 uncultured Clostridia bacterium
CCTATATTGATAAATAATGGTACAGAAATTTCGTATCCATTTTCTAATGTTGCAGGTTTTCCAGATGTAGTTGTTGTATTTCCACTAAATCCTGGTTCTGTATATGTAACTTCTAGCTCCACAAACATAGGTGGTTCTACTGAGAAAACATTTCCTTTATAAGAAAGAATTTTTACATTCATGTTTTCTTTTATGTATTTTAAAGCATCTCCTAATTGTTCTTTGTTTAAAGGAATTTGCTCATAAGTTTCGTTATCCATAAAATAATATAAATCTCCATCTGCATATAGATATTGCATCTCTCTTTTTTCGATTTCTGCTCCTGGATATTTTTCTGATGGGTTAAATGTTTTTTCTATCACTGCTCCTGTGATAACATTTTTTAACTTTGTTCTTACAAATGCAGATCCCTTTCCTGGTTTTACATGTTGGAATTCCACTACTTTAAATACGTTTCCATCCATTTCAAATGTAGTTCCATTTCTAAAATCTCCTGCCATATATACTTCTGCCATAATTTATTCCCCTTTCCAACTTATTTTTTTCATTTTTATCGCATGTATGATTGTATCACATATATAGCGAAAAATCAATACTTTCTAAGGATTTTAAAATTTTCTTATGATTCTACTTTATCTACTATAATATAATTCTTATCCGATTTTGTTAAATTTATACAACCAGATTTTGTAATTAATACTGTATCTTCTATTCTAATTCCAAATCTTCCTGGTATATAAATACCTGGTTCATTTGTCACTACCATATTATCTTTTAAACAAAAATCATTTTTCGTATTCAAATAGGGATGCTCATGAATTTCTAGTCCTACCCCATGTCCCAAGCTATGTATTAAATCGTAGCCATTTAATTTAAAATCATTTTCTACCATCCTAGATAATAATTTTACATTAGCTCCTTCTTTTAGCTCATCTAATGTTTGTTCCTCGTTTTTTAAGACTAAATCATAAATGAACTTTGCTTCTTCTGGAATGTATCCTACAAAAACAGTTCGTGTCATGTCAGAACAATATCCTTCGTACTGGCATCCAAAATCAATAGTTAATACATCTCCTAATTCTAATTTTTTATCTGTAGGAACTGCATGGGGTTTCGAAGAATTCTTGCCAGATGCTACAATCGTATCAAAGGAAAGTCCATCTGCTCCATTCATTTTAAAATATCTCTCTATTTCTAATGCAATTTCTTTTTCT
This sequence comes from uncultured Clostridia bacterium, assembly GCA_944386315.1. GTDB lineage: Bacteria > Bacillota > Clostridia > TANB77 > CAG-508 > UMGS1663. Next base: position 1,215 of record CALXAS010000078.1, read on the forward strand.
GTTTGCCCTACTTTTATAAATTCTTTTAGATGTGTAAAACAGTTATCTGTTATTTCACAGGCTTTTGTTATTTTTTCAATTTCTTCTTCATCTTTTATCATTCTTTGTTTTTCAATAATTTGCTCTGTTTCTTGCAGGTTATTGATTTTATACTTGTGCATATATTCTTTATAACTAGCATAAGTTACGTAATTTTCTTCAAATCCTACATTTTCGCAGAATAGAAAGAAATTTTCATATTCATCTGTTGAAAAATCTTTAAATTCATAGACAATAATGCCATCATCAATGGTTAAAATTTGATTTACTTCTTCTACATATCTGCCATCTGTTAAAAAGATATTTTCTTTTCTGGTAATTAATAATACTCCTTCTGCTACAATTCCTGTTAAATAACGTATATTTACTGGGTTTGAAATAATCATACCTTGCAAATCTAATAGCTTCATTTTTTCTCTTAACCATCTTATTTTTGTATTCATGAAAAGTCCCCACCTTTTCTTATTTATTTTTAACCTGCATACATTCCTAAAGTAAATATTTTGAATAGCCAATATAACAAAATATCAAATGGTACTAACATCACAATAAAAGTTGCCATGACAATAAATGGTCCAAATGGTATGTACTCATCTGTTTTTTTCTTTTTTGTAATCAGTAATACAATACTAATAATAGCTCCTAATAAAAAGGCAATTAGGGAAAGTGCAATAATCGGAATCCATCCAAAAAACAAGCCTAATGCTCCCATAAGTTTTACATCACCAAAGCCCATGGCTTCTTTTCCTGCAATCATTCCACCTAATAAGGTAATAATAAGAAATATACCTGCTCCTACTACAGCTCCTAGCAATAGATTGATGGCTAAATTAATATTATAAATACCTTGCATAAAAGTAAATGCAAGCCCTACTTCAAATATGGTCAAATTTAGCCTATTGGGTATAATTTGATATTTCCAATCTATTACAAAGGCAGACAATAACATTGGTGTTAATAACATATATTTAATTAATTCCATTTGATAAACTCTACTATCTTGCCATCCTATGGTATATAGAAGAGCAATATAAATCACTGCTGTTACAAAGGATAATATATATTTTGGTTTAAAATGTTTCATATATTCTGTAAAGAACTCTTTACAAAATACCTTTTTATATTCTGGCAAACGGATATTACACCAGTCTATAAAACTTCCCATTAGTAGTCCTATGACTCCTACTAACACATAATATAATATATGTACATCATTTAAATACATGTTTTTCCCTCTTTCGTTTATTTTTGCCTAGCATTTTCTACTGTTTTGATATATTTTTTTATTACAAAGTTTTCTAGTGGTCTTTTTATTTTGGTAGCTAGTATATCTTTTTCTGCAATAGGTTTGACTAAAATAGAAAATAAATGACATCGATTGCCACCTATTACATCTGTAAAAATTTGATCTCCTACTACTGCAATATTTTCCTTTTCTTCTCCAATTTCTTGTATAGCTTTTTTAAATCCACGTTTTAAAGGCTTTGTAGCAAAATAGGAATATGGCACGTCCAATATTTTAGCTACTTTTTCTACTTTTTCCTTTTGATTACTATTGGATAAAATATAAAAAGTAATGCCTTGTTTTTTTAAGTTTTGGCACCACTGCTCAATTCCTTCTGGCATATTTTTGTCATAATCAATTAGGGTATTATCTACATCTAAGATTAATGCTTTTATATGGTGTTGTTTTAAAAATTCAATAGAAATATCTTGTACTTTTTCAAAATATGCCTTTGGATAAATTTGCATCTTAGCCTCCTTGTTAGTTTTACGCCTTTATCTTATCAATATGTATGCTCTTTGTCAAGAAAAAAGACCAAAATGGTCTTTTTTCTTGTTGGTATGCTTTTCTCTTTAATGGCGTTATGGTACGATTACAGTTGCACGGAAACCTCCGCTATAATTACTATTTCCTCCATGGCGAACGAAACAAAATAAGCCAGCACTTTCACCGCTACCGTAGTTACGTCCACGAATATTGAATGGATTGTTAAGTCCTAAGAAATTAGATGCATCATTGTACCATGAATTATTATCAGTTCCAGTCGTCGATGTTTCTCGAATAGCATCTCCATAAATTAATGTGTTTTCTATCCAGTTATTAGTACTCGCTGTATTTAAAAATTCATTTGTAATCTCTATAGTTGTATTATCATAAGTGTTATTATGTGGATATACTGTAGTATATTTAGTACTAATTGTTTTTAGAGTATCTCCTTCGAAAGCAATACTTCTTCCATATTTACTTAAATTATCGTTTTGATTTGCTACGTACCCTGTAGTTCTTTCCCATGCGCCTCCACTTAGGTCATAAATTCCATATATCGTCCCTGTGCAACTTGCTGTAGTTCCATTTAGTTGGTCCCATGTATATACTCCTCCGCTTGCTACATTTCCAGTAGTTGCATTTACCGTTTCTATGGTTACCACGTGTGTCTCCTCTATTGTGCTATTACTAGTACATCCCGTGACTGCATAGATACTTTGTATAGAATTACTTAAACTAATATTATTTACTGTGATATCTGTTGAGCCTAATCCATATTTACTTTTTGCTAAGTAAGTTACTGCACCCCATTCACTATTCTTCATTAAATGACTATCTGCTGCCCCATTAAATCCATATGGATTTCCACTAGCATTTAGAGCCTTAGCAATATTGTAAGCATCGTTATGATTCATATAATTCATAGTGTAGGTTACTGGTTGAAATACTGGATATTTGATTGCCGTTGTGGTACTTCCATATTCTCCATCTAACCAATTTCTTGCTGGATACTCACCTTCTGTTTCCTCTGATTCTATAGCTGGCACCCAAGAAGTATCTTGTGTATAATTCACACTACTTGCTACTACCTCTGCATCGTTATTTCCACTAGCATAGCCTGCTTCAAACTTTGCTACCCAAATTCCAGTTATTTCTTTATCCCATCCACCGTTTCTGTAATTGATGCTTGTCTCGTCTGTAAAAGCTGGATGGACTGTATAACCTGTTGTAGTATCTACTGCTTGGTCTTCACTTGTACATCTTTTGGCTGTTTGTAACTCTCCACTTTCGTCATAATACGTATCTGTAGTTCCTACTAAAAATACTACATCAAAAGTTTGAGTGTTACTATTTACTCTATACGCAAACCTTGGTATCCATACCCACATACTTCCATCTTCGGTTTGGGCATTTGCCCATTTCTTTTCTTCATAGTTATACCAATTTGTATCTTCACTTGTTGTTTCTACTACAGTTCCTTTTTCTGAATCTGTTGGGTCTGTGAATTTAATTGGTGTCATTCCGCTTGTTAGTTTTGGAGCATTTACTCCTTTCTCTTCATTGTATACATTGCCTAGTGCTTCTTGTATGGCTGTTTCTAGGCTAGATAATCCTGCCTCTTCGTCTCTTTGTGCTTGTTCTGTTTTTTCTTTTGCTAATCTTGCTTGTGTAATGATTCCGTTCTCTCCCACTAGCATACTTATAGATACTCCTGCTAGTATAATTAAGACGATTATGGTTACCACTAAAGAAATTAGCGTAATTCCATTTGCACTTCTTTCTTCTCTTTGTTTTCTCTTTTTTTGCTTTTGTTTGTTCATTATATAATCCTCCTCGTTTTTGTATTCTTACGAGGAGGATTATATATTTTCCTTATTTTTTCTTACTTTTTTATTTTGCTTTTTAGTGTTGACTTGTTTTCATAATTTTCAATATTTTTTCAAAGTTACCCTTTTACTCATAAATTATATTTGAGTTTGTTGATTTAGTATTTATAATATCATCTAATATACTACTATTTCCAATCACTATTAGCTGTGCTCCAGGAGATGTTGCCGCACTTCCAAAGCAATTATCATATACTTCAGGTTCTGCATCAATTCTTATAGTTCCTGAAATTTTTTGGCAATCAGAAAAAGTATATCGTAAATTTTTTATACTTGCAGGTATTAGACTTGGCGGTGTTATTAAAGATGTACAACCCTGAAATGTAGATTGCATATTATCCACTTTATCTGGTATAATTGAAGGAGCTTTTTGTAAGGATGTACAACCTTGAAATGTATTATTAAGTTTTATCACGTTTATAGGAATTTCTGGTGCAACTTCTAGCGCTAGACACCCCAAAAAAGTTCCTCGCATACTTGTAATATTATTAGGTAATGGCGTTATAGTCGTTAATGTTACGCAATGTTGAAAAGTTCCATCAAACACTTCTACTTTTTCTCCTATTTTTGGCATAGATTTTAATTGTTCGCAGTCGGAAAATGTATATTCCATATGCGTAACTAATCCTGGTACATCACTTGCTGTCGTTAATTTAGAACACATATAAAATGTTACTCCCATGTTTATTGTTGTACTTGGTATTTCTGGTGCTATTACCAAACTATCACAATCGTAAAATGTATGAGCAAGTGAAGTTACTTCTGTATACGTATTTCCATTATCCATGCTTATATACGCCGGTATTGTTCCTATAATTTTTCCTTCTTCTGTGTATCCTCCTAGATATCCTGCACTTCTTCCAGAATCTCCACTTGAGTCTAGTGCCTCTTTATCATTTAGTCCATAAGTTCCTACTTTTCCCAACTCTTCATCTTCTAATAAGGTATATTCCCACAAATCCATATCTACTGGCTGTCCATCTGTTCCTATCCCTATTACTCCTTCATTTCTTGCATCATCTTGCGAATCTGGTGCTACATAGATACTGTCAAAATCACTATTCGTATCTTCTATACTGTCATCACTGTTTAATTTATATATTTTTTTGCTATCTAAAAATATAATATTTCTTGTTCCATCTTCATTGTCTACAACTATGGATTTTGTTCCATTTTCTAACAATGCTATTTCTAAATCGTCTTTTTCTATGTTTGAACTTCCATTACTTGCTATTTGAGCAGCAGCCATAGCTAATCTTATTTTTTCTTCATCTCCTTTTATCTCAGTCTCTTGAGCCGCTCTTTGTGCTTGTGTGATAATTCCATTTTCTCCTACTAGCATCGCTATAGATACACTAGCTAGAATAATTAGGACTATGATAGTTACGACAAGTGCCACTAGTGTAATTCCTCTTTCTTTATTCTTTTGTTTTTGCATAAATTTATCCTCCCTGTTTTTATTTTTACAGAGAGGATTATATCTTTTCTTTATTTTTTCTTACCTTGTTTATTTTGCTTTTTACTGATAACTTATTTCCATAATTTTTATTTTATAATTTAAAGTAACCTATTTACAAAATCTATGATTCCCTATTGTTACCGTAGCTGGTCTAGACCAAATCCACTTATTGGTTGCTGTTGCTGGATTAAAGTAATAAATAGCACCATAACTAGGGTCCCATCCATTTAAAGCATCTTGTGCTGCTTTTTTTGCTGTACTGTTGG
>CALXAS010000079.1 GCA_944386315.1 uncultured Clostridia bacterium
AAATTCCCAAGACCATAGGTTCTGTGGCTTGGGAAAAATTAGAATTAATTTAAGTCAATAAAAACAGTTCTCCATCCGGTCCACCATATTGGCTAATAATACATTTAGCAAGTTTTGGATTAGGACATTTTATACGAATAGGATATTGTAATACTTTGTTATAAGTCCACATTAACGATTCCCCCTTTCCCAAGGCCATGGTTCTTCAATCCATCTCCATTTATTGCAAGGAAAATAAATAGTAAGTGGACCATATACCTTTTGATATTTTTCTCTTAAATCATTTAATTTTGTAGCATATTCTCTATGCAAACAGATAGCTCTTGAGTCATCTACATGAGTATCTAAATACTCAGCAAGTTCTGTACAAGCAAAATCCAAACAACGAATTTTTTGTAGCATTTCCTCAGCTGTCATTTCTTGTTCATTGTTACAGTTATTTTTTATGCTTGTAAATTCATAAGAATAGGTAGGAATGCTATTCATTTTATTTTCATTACAGCAACAGCCAACACCACTCATAACACAATTAGGGTTAGAAGCAGCCATTTCCATGGTAGTAGAAAAATCTTTTGTAGAAGCAGTCATATTATCATAATTATACATTGTTACATCCCTCCCCAACAGTATTCATAGCTTTTATAAAAGCATTTTCTTCTATAGACTGGCATGGAGCGTATGGACTAACAAGTTCAGGGAAAATGGTTCCCATTTTTAAGCCAACACAAGGGGTAAAGGTCTTATTCATCGTTTGAATAGGAACATAACTTTGGGCAAACATAGGGTTACTTGGAAATACATTGGTTTCTTCAAAACCGCAGTCGCAAGCATTATCATTTCCTGTATAGTAGTCAGCAGTTACGCCACAGTCATTGCAAGCATTTTCAATAATGTTTTCGTCATAATTTTGCTGACAGCAACATTTATTATATTTACAATGATACATAATTTTTCCTCCTTATTATTTTCTATACTTCATTATATGGAAAAAGTTGTCAGAAGGTGTCAAAAAAACAAAGACAAAGTCGAAAATTATGTAAATAAAATTAAGAATAAATATGGACAAGTTCGCATAAATATTATATAATGATATGACCAAAACAAAAAGGAGTGAACAACATATGTCCGATAGGTTCAAAGATAAGCTTGTGGTACAGAAGGGACCGGCAAGAGAAGCGTATGAATATGCAATAGCGTTAAAAAACAATATAGATTTTGAAAAAAATACAGCTAAGGTGTTTTTAGCATTTACCAATTATATCAAAGAAAATTATCCAGATGTAAAAATAGATACACCAAAATTAAGAGAAAAATCACCTAAGAGTATTAGAGGAAAGATAAGAAGATTAGAATTAGAAAGATTAGCAAAATTATATGCAATAGAAGGCATTTCGAAAAGACAACAACAAAGTTTTTTAAGTATTACGCAAAAATTGTTAAGAGAAGATAAGGTAGAAAACCCAAAAAAGATGGGGCAAATGGTAAAAAATTTATTATATGAGCCTATAGAAAATATAGATATATCTAGCTTAACACAAACACTGATTACACCAGAGATTAACGAACATTCACAAACAGCTTTTTTACGTATTTTGAAAACAAGAATAGAGCAAAGTAATAGAAAGGATAAAGAAGAAGTATTAAGGCAACTGGAAAAAGAATATGGGGAAGAGGCAGCTATTCGTGAAAAAAATCCAGAGGCAAATAAATTGCGTTCAGAGAACTTAGAAGAAATAAAGAATAATTCAGCAGAAATAGAAAGACTGCATAAGCCAAAAGAATATTTAAAGGCAAAAGATTTATTAGCAATGCGTTTTGTTTTTACAGAAGTACCAGAAGAAGGGAAGACACAAAAAAAGCAAACGAAGGTGTCAGAGAAAGATGATAATATTATCCGATTTACAAGGCAGTTTTCGAAAGATTTACTAGAAGATACCGCTTTTTTAGATAGTTTGGGAATAGCACTATTGCCAAATGCCTATAAGCATAAAACGAAACAAAATGGTTATGTGGCAGAACATTTTAAGTTCTATTTTAAAGAACACCCAGAGCAAATTTTTGAATTGCAGTTAAGGAGTATTTATCGTGAAGAAATAGCACAAGTAGGACAAGCAGCACATTGCAAGAGAGCTGGTAAAAAAAGAGTTTTGCCTGAATTTCATAATTTAGAACAATTTTATGCAGCCATCAGAGATATGGTTCCTAAATATACCATTGTGTCACAAGGAAAAATACACAAATGTACATGGGCGCAAAATGCAGCAGCTTATTTTCAGGATAGTATAGATTTTGATTCACCAGAATGTAGCAAAATTATGCAGGCTATTCAGGAAGAAAAAAAGTATGCCGAGAAAAAAATGGAAAAATAGGAGATAGTAAATATGGAAAGAAGATTTACAGAAATAGATGAAGCTTTTATTTGTGAGCATTGTGGTAAGAAAGTAGAACCATTAGGATATTCTTGTAGAAATCATTGTCCTTATTGTTTATATTCTAAGCATGTAGATAAAAATCCAGGGGATAGAAGCGAACACTGCCATGGAGAATTGGAGCCTGTTGGTTTAGAAATGGATAGCAAAAAAGGATATGTGATTATATTTCGATGCAAAAAATGTGGAGCTATTCGTAAAAATAAGGCAGCAAAAGATGACAACATGGAAAAATTAATAGAATTAAGTACAAAGCAGTGGTAAAAAAAGAAAGTTTCGAAGGAGAAGACTTATATAAAAAATTCTTCTTTGAAACTTTCTTTTCTATCATATAACTAAGGCAGTTAAATCATACGATTTAAATTTCCATTTGTAAAATCTTTTCCTTGTAAGCGTTTACCTTCTTTTATATGTCGAATAACGTCATTTATTTCTGTGACAGATTCGTTTAAAATGCAAATTCTCAAATAATCGCAAGAAGAAAAATCGCTAGGGTTACCAGAGAAAATTTTGCTATTAAAAATAGTAGTTACAGTTTGTATGTTATCAGGGATAACAGGAAAAAGAAATCCTAATCGATCTTTTAAATAAAAGAAGGAATCTTTTTCTTGGCATTGTGTTCCACAAGTAGGATAACAATGGTTCGTTTTTCCTAATAAACAATAATTCATAGACATAATAGGAAGCCTTCCATAAATAACCATCTCTTTAGAGAAATTTGGTATTTGGCATAAGGAAAGTAAGCTATTCTTGTCTAATTCAGGAGAAAGAGTAACTCTATGAAATCCAAAATCAGCAAGTTCTTGTAATGTATAAGAATTATAGGTATTTAAAGTATAGTTAGCAATATAAGTAAAGCGATTAGGATATTTTTTCTCCAATTCTTTCATTAATATAGCACTAGAAAGATTAGACAAAACAAAACCACTAATATGAAACTTATCAATAGAAGTTTCTACTAAATTATTTAAAATATTTTTATAATTTGCCTTAATAATGGTTGGCATATAGATAAATACTTTATATTTTTTCGTTAATTCCAAAAGCTTGTCTTCTCTTTGTTTATTAGAGAAGAAACGTAAAGGAATATATAAAACATCTACTTCATCTAACTGCATGTAATCTTCGGAAGGAAGAAGATTATTTAGTAATAAAGCAATTTTAGGAGATTTCGTAGTGGACGAAGGAGAAGAAAGAGGTTGTTGCTCTATTGGGGTAAAAGGTCTCCTTCTACTCATATTTTGAATTGCTTCTGTAGTAATTTTATCTAAAGCATTTCTACGTAACTCATTAATAGCTCCAATGGAAGGAAGAAAAGTATTTTCTTCTAAAGTAATATCTATTTTTTCAAATGTATAGTGTGTATGATTCGTTTTTTGCAATTGTGCTAGAATACGCTCTTTTTCTATTGGTCTAGAGGTAGCTTCTATGGGAATAACTGAGGAGGTTACTTGTACTTTTATATTTTGATAAATAGGAAGTTTCGTATGTGTTTTTACTTCCAATAGTAAAGGTTTTCCTTTTTGTATCGTCATAGAAGCAATTAATGGAATTTTGATATTTTCTTTTTGGTAGCTTTCTGTCGCAAAAGCTTGCAAAGCTTTACTATTCACACGAAAGACTTTATCACCAACATGAATGTTTCCTTTCATTCTACCAAGTTCTACTAAACCAGTAGATGCTTTTTCTTTATTTTGACTTTTTACCATTAATTCAGAGACGGTATAAGTACTACTTTCATTTTCAAATTGAATACTATCTCCCAAATAAATATGGTCTTTTAAATTAACAAAAACATGGGATTTCGTATTTTTTAAACTAGCTACATTTCCAATATATAAGCCCATATGATTTTGCTTTTCTTTAAAAACTAAATCTTTATTAGGCGAATTACTATAATGACCGGTAGAAAATCCACCACGATTAAACACTAATGCTAATTCTCTTTTATCTGCTTCATCAATGATATAAGGCTCGTTAGATAAAGCAAGGTCTATATATTTTCGATAAATACGAGTGACAGTAGCCACATATTCAGGAGATTTCATCCTTCCTTCTATTTTAAAACACATAACGCCAGCCTCTATAAGGGAAGGAATATATTCTAAGGCGCATAAATCCCTCGTACTAAGCAAATAACCTTTATCTAAATTTATTTTTTTGTGGTTATTTTCTTTTAGCAGTTCATAAGATAGACGGCAAGGCTGTGCACATTTTCCACGGTTACCTGAACGTCCACCTACTAAGCTGGAAAATAAACATTGACCAGAATAAGAAATACACAAAGCACCATGAATAAAGGTTTCTATCTCTAAATGTGTATTGCGACAAATATAAGTAATTTCTTCTAAAGAAAGTTCCCTAGCAAGCACTACTCTTTTGAAACCAAGCTTTTCTACAGCTAAAGCACCTTCTAAATTATGAATGGTCATTTGTGTGCTAGCATGGATTGGTAAATCTGGAAAATGAGAGATTAAGAATTTTGCCAAACCTAAATCTTGTACAATAATAGCATCAATACCAAATTCATAAGTTTTTGTTGCTAAAAGGATAGCATCTTCTAACTCTTCTTCTTTCATTAAAATATTTAAAGTAAGATGCGTTTTTACTCCTCGTAGTTTTGCATATTGGATTGCTTCTTTTAATTGGCTTAAGTCAAAATTCGTAGCAGAAGCTCTTGCGTTAAACTGAGAAGCACCAAAATAAACACTATCAGCACCATTTTGAACAGCTGCTTTTAAGCAACTAAAATCCCCTACAGGAGAAAGCAATTCTATTGCATGTGTACTAGAACGTTTCATTGCTACATTTCCTCTTTTCTATGATTATTTTATTTTCTATTCTATTGTAACACAAAAATGAAAAATTGCATACTATGAGTTATAAAGAAAAAAAGGGAGGGATAACATATGCAAGAAGAAGTAAGAAATTGTGGTTGTGGATGTAATAACAATAATAATGGCTTTTTAGGAGGACTATTTGGTAGAAATGGCTGTGGCTGTGGTTGTGGAGATAGTGAAATATTATTCTTTATTATTATATTCTTACTGTTATTCACAAATTGTGGCTGCGGTTGTGGTAGAGGATGCAACTAAATACATGAAGGCAGAAAATATTTCGTATATGAAAGAAGGTGAAATACCTTCTTTTTTTCGTGGTGAAAAAATATATAACAGAGATTACCGAAATATTACATTTATGAAATATTTTTGAAATTGGTTGACGAGTTTTTTATCGAATGATATAATTTTTTTGAATAAAAATGTCGGAAAATTACAGAAGAAAGATAGAGAAAAATAAGGAGGAAAAAATGTTGAAAAAGACGAAAAAAGCGCCAAAGAAAAATAGCATTTTAATAAAAAAAGTAAGCATTTGGTTTATGATTTGTCTTATTTTATATGTTGTATTATATGGAATAATTCCTCATACAGTATATGCAGCGCAGTCAAGACAAACCTATAATAGTAGTACATTCGATAGTAATAAATATCCGGGATATAAGGAATTATTAGACAATTTAAAAGCAGCACATCCTAGCTGGAACTTTACACTATTATATACAGGATTAGATTGGAATAATGTCATCAAAAATGAAACGGTTGCAAGACATGGAAGAAGTTTAGTAACTGCTAGCAAGCCAAGTTCTTGGTTTTGCTCTGTTTGTGGAAATAAAGCATATGATAATGGTTCATGGAGATGTGCGTCTGAAGCTGCGGTTTCTTATTATATGGATCCACGTAATTCTTTAAATGAGGATTATATTTTCCAATTTGAAGCATTATCTTATAATGAAGCCATTCAAACAATAGAGGGTGTCAATCAGATTATTAAAGATGTAGGATATATGCAGGGAAGTACCATTACTTATACCAAAACAGATGGAACGCAGGGGACTATTAATAAATCGTATGCACAAGTAATTATGGAGGCAGCAAAAGAAGCAAATGTAAGTCCTTATCATTTAGCTTCCAGAATTAGACAAGAACAAGGAACAGGTTCAACACCTGGAGCTTTGGCATCAGGAACCTATAGTGGCTATACAGGTTATTATAATTTCTTTAATATTAGAGCAAGTGGTTCTGGAAGTACACAAATTATTCAAAATGGACTAAATTATGCAA
>CALXAS010000080.1 GCA_944386315.1 uncultured Clostridia bacterium
TATTATGCGAAAAAATATTATGATGAGGATAATCCAGAAATAACAGATTATGAGTATGATATGTTAATGAATCAATTAAAGGCTTTGGAGAAGGAATTTCCAGAGCTTATAGATAAAGATTCCCTAACACAAAAAGTAGGAGGTCATGTAAAGGAAGGATTTAAGGAAGTAGTACATGAGGTTCCTTTGCAAAGCTTGCAAGATGTTTTTTCTTTAGAAGAAGTGCAAGAGTTTGACGAGAAAATGAGAAAACAAGCCATAGAAGAAGGGGAAGAAGTAAACTATGTAGTAGAAACAAAAATAGACGGATTATCTGTTAGCTTGGAATATGTAGATGGTATTTTTGTAAGAGGTGCAACCAGAGGAAATGGACTAATTGGAGAGGATGTAACCGACAATTTAAGAACCGTGAAAACCATACCAAAAGTACTAAAAGAAAAGATAACTATAACCGTACGTGGAGAAGTTTTTATTGGAACAGAAGAATTTGAAAAATTAAACGAAGAAAGAGAAGTATTAGGTAAGTCCTTATTTGCTAATGCTAGAAATGCAGCGGCAGGTTCTCTTCGTCAATTGGATAGTAAAATAACGGCACAAAGACCTTTAGATATTTTCATTTTTAATGTACAAAAATGGGACGATAATCCTTACAATTCTCATTATGAACAATTAAAATATTTAGAGACATTAGGCTTCCATGTAAACCCTGTTAAAGTCCCTTGCAAAACATATGAAGAAGTGGTAAAAGCCATTCAAAAAATAGGAGATGACAGAGAAAAATTAAGCTTTGGAATAGATGGAGCAGTTATTAAAATAGATAGTCTAAGTTATAGAGAAAAATTAGGAACTACTTATAAAGTACCACGTTGGGCAATTGCGTATAAATATCCACCAGAGGCAAAAGAAACCATTTTAAAAGATATTATTTGCCAAGTAGGAAGAACAGGCGTTATCACTCCAATGGCAATATTAGAACCTGTAAAAGTAGCAGGGTCTACTATTTCTAAGACTACGCTTCATAACGAAGACTTTATTAAGGAAAAAGATTTAAAAATAGGAGATACGGTTGTTGTTCAAAAACAAGGAGATGTAATTCCAGAAATTATAAAAGTAGTAAAAGAAAAAAGAACTGGTAAAGAAAAAGAATTTACCATGCCTACTGTATGCCCTGTTTGTGGTGCACCTGCGGTAAGAGAAGAAGGAGAAGCAGCCACTAGATGTATAGGAATAGAATGTCCTGCACAAACTTTAAGAAGTATTGTCCATTTTGTATCCAAAGAAGCAATGGATATAGAAGGATTAGGCTATAAAATTATAGAGCAATTAATTGATAAAGGATTTGTAAAAAATATAGCAGATATTTATACATTAACATTAGAACAAATTGCTTCTTTAAAGAAAAATGGAAAAAAATTTGCTAGCAATTTAATAGAGGCAATAGAAAAAAGTAAAACGCAAGATTTATTTCATCTCATTAATGCATTAGGAATAAAACAAGTAGGTATTAAAGCAGCAAAAGTATTGGCAAAACATTATAAATCAATGGACAATTTAGCAAATGCTAATATAGAAGATTTACAAAACATAGATGATGTAGGAGAAATTACAGCAAAAAATATAGAAGAATTTTTTGCACAAGAACAGACGAAAGATTTATTAGAAAAGCTAAAGCAAAGTGGTGTTAATATGGAAGCACATATAGAAGAAAATGCAGACGATCGCTTTGTAGGAAAAGTATTTGTTTTAACAGGAACTCTTAGCAAATATGCACGAAAAGAAGCCAGTGATTTAATTGAAAAATATGGCGGAAAAACTTCTTCTTCTGTATCGAAAAAAACAGATTATGTACTAGCAGGAGAAGATGCAGGTTCTAAACTAACAAAGGCACAGTCTTTAGGAGTTACTATCCTTTCAGAAGAGGAATTTGAAAAAATGTTACAATAATGGTATAATAAAGATAGGGTTTTAGATAGTTTAGGAAAGGAGAAGTAAGTAGTTTTATTTACTACTGAAAAAGGACTATGACGAAACAAGAATATTTAGGAGTATCTTATGGGGAAGCGGTAACAGAAAATGTGGCAGGAAAAATAGCGGATTGTAGAAGAACAATGGAATATATTTTTTCTCAAAATTTTATTGATGAAAGAAGGATTCAAGAATATAGAGAACAAGTAAGTGAACTAATAGAAGGCGTGAGAAGAAAATTGCCAGAAACAATTGATGAGGAAATGTTGCAAAACGCACAAAAAAGTGTGCGAAAATTAGAAGAGGCTTATCAGCAATATCAGCAAGAAAAAGAAAAAATAGAACAAAGGCCAATGACATTAGAAGAAAAAAGAGAAGAATTTACAAGTTCTCTTGTAGCTACAGAGGAAGTGAAACAAAAACTAGCAATGGTAGAGAAAAACGCAGGAGAAAGAGAAACAAAGCCAGAAAAGGAAATGCTTCCTACAGATATCATTATATAATGAAGGAGATTTACAACATGGAGAAAAAGAAAAAATATACATTTGAACAGTTTGAAAAAGAATTAGACGAAGGTTATCAAATGTATTATACTTATGTAAGAAATCGATATTTGTTATTTAAAACAAGTGAAAATTGTTATACACAAAAATTGTTGAGTAAACATGATAAAAATCCACAACCAGTTATGTCTATGCTTACCCATAAAAGAATAGAAGAGATGTTTCCTTTTATGGAAGAAATAGAATATCGTAGTGGTGTGAATGGAGACGAATATTAAAATATTAAAAAATGAAGAATGCCCGGGTGAAGTACACCCGGGTATTTTTCTAACAGAGTCTAAAAATATAGACATCTGTTGTAGGTTTTTCGTTCTCTGCTATGCCCTCTGCCAGAATTACCGCAAAATTGCTTTTGGCAGCCAAAAGTAATTTTGGGTTTTTTGCTTCTTTAGCAAGAAGCATATTCTGAACAGAAGATTGAGGCTTTCGCACTCTAACTTGCCTTTGCCCACCTTGTGACATTCGTAAAATGTTAGTGAGCAAAGGATAGGCAAGAGTGTCTTCAGAAAACAGAAACACAATGTTTTCTGCTTCTTCAAAATGATTGGAAAAATCAAATTGTTCCGAAAATACTACTTTAGGGGCAATAACTTCCCACATATTCAACAACCGTGGGTCTGTGTGCCACATGGTACGTAGCTCCAATAGAATAAGTCTTTCCACATCATCGTAATTTTTTTTGAACCCCATATTTACCTCCATTCTTGAGATAAATGAACAGTTACACGGAAAAAGTTTTCCTAGTTACTATTATACGACATTTTGGTTAAAAATACAAATAGTATGTTATTTTATTTTGGAGTTACATAAACCGTTTTGTAATTTGTATAAGTTACCATGCCAAGTTTACTGCCAGAAGGCTTTTTTACAAACTTGGCAAAACAATAATCCACGGGAACATTAGAAGATAATTTTGCTCTGCTATGTAGAGCAATTAATTGTGCACAAGCTAAAATTGTTTTTTCTTCTACGTTACTTCCGTTGCATTTCAAAATGCCATGACTACTACGAATATCTTTGGTATGAAACCATAAATCTTCATTCTTGCCTAATTTTGTGCTAATATAATCGTTTTGTTTATTGTTTTTACCAATATAGAAGGAAAAGCCATCAATATGGTAAAGAAGTGGTTCATAAGTTTCATGTACTTTCTTTTTGTTAGGTTTCTTTTTGGTAATAGTAGCTTGTGCTTTAGCAGTATTTTGAAAAAGCACATTTTCTTGTATTTCTGTTTCAATATCTTCTAATGTTTCTAAATCTTCTGCATTTTCAATTTCATAGGCTACACTTTCTAAATAATCTAATTCCATTTCTACTTCTTTTTTCTGTTTATCCACAAAGATAAGTGTGTTTTTTAGTTTATGATATTTTTTAAAATATTTTTTTGCATTGTAAGAAGGAGAAATGCTTTCATCTAAAGGAATAGAAATGATTTGGTTATTATCATAATAATTTTCAAGAGAAATTTCTTTTCTATTTTTGCTATCATCAATACGATAAAGATTAGCAGTAATTAACTCACCATAAATGCGATAAGTGTCCATATTTTTACATTCTTGTATTTTTTCTGTAATACCAGATAATTTTTTTTGTGTTTTTTTAAGAACCTGCAATACAGACTTTAAAAGTTGGTTACGATAATTGGTATAAGCTTCCTGTGCTTCTTTTTGCGTGTAATAAGTATCTAAAAAATGATTCATTGCTAAATCGTCAGAAACAGGTGTAAGAGATAAGCAATAGTCTTTTTCTAGTTTTTGACAAGAAAAAGAAGTAGTATCTAAGTGAGCGAAAAACTCTTGCAAAGAAGTATATAAGTGTTTTATCTGGTCGTAAGAAAAATCTTTGTAGTTTTTTGGCAAATGCTTAGAAGACAAAAAAGAATCCATAAAGCACTTGCTAATGCCAGTGTAATGATGAGAAATACTGCTTGCAATCATTTCTTCTTCTTGCAATACTTTTTCAAAATCTTCCAAAGAAGTACTTAAAAAATCCTTACCATGAGAAGGAGGAAGGACGTATTTCCTAGCTGGCATAATATCCCTAGTAGCACCAGATGCTATTTCTAGGTGACGCATGCTGTCTATTACAGAACCAGATTCATTTAATAAAGTAATATTACTGTGTTTTCCCATTAACTCAATGACTAAAGTTTTATGAATTAAGTCATTTAATTCATTATAGCCAACAAAAGAAATATAAATAATACGTTCTAACCCTTTCATGGTAATAGAATCTATTTTAAAACCGGCTTAAGTGTTTTCTAAGAACCATGCAAAAATGAGGAGGAGTCATTGGATTGCTTTTAGGAGAATTGGTTAAATGAACACGATAATTGCCAGAAGCAATAGAACAATCCAAAGTATAATTTTTTCCATGAGAGTAAATATCTAAATAAATTTCATTTTTATTTGGTTCCATTACTCTATTTACTTTTCCTCCTACTAAACAGGATTGTAGTTCCTTTACCACTTGTTTTGCAACAATGCCATCAAAAGCCATAATTTATAGCCTTCCTTTCTTTTTTTATTTTGCAGATAGAAGTATATCATAGTTTTGCAGATTTGTTAAGAAAAAAACTAAAAATAGTATTGACATATCTAGGATTTCTGCCTTATAATACAAACATAGTATTCAGCAGGAGGTAACTAAGAGACTTATATGAAAGAGACGAATGCCTATTTTTCTTTAAATGAGAAGGACTATCAAAATAAAAGTGATGAAGAGCTAATTCAAATTATTAAAGCAGGAGATAAAGAAGCTCTTGACTTTTTAATGACGAAATATAAAGAAATTGTGAATATGAAAGTAAGCAAATATTTTTTAATAGGTGCTGAAAAAGAAGATATTATACAAGAAGGATTAATTGGCTTATTCAAAGCAGTGCAAAGTTATAATCCTGAAAAACAAAACTCTTTTAAAACCTTTGCTAATATGTGTATTGAAAGACAATTAATTACAGCTATTAAGTCGTCCAATAGGCAAAAACATATACCTCTCAATTCTTATTTATCGCTAAATACAGCAGCTTATGAAGAAGATGAGGATACTACTTTATTTGATACATTTAATGCACATCAAACAGAGGATCCGTTAGAGACAATTACTAAAAAAGAGTATTATAAAGATGTGGAAGAAACTATCAATGAAAGTTTAAGTGATTTTGAAAAACAAGTATTAAACCGATATATGCAAGGAGAAAGCTATATACAAATTGCAGAAAAGCTAGATACTCCTGTGAAATCTATTGATAATGCAATTCAGCGTATTAGAAAAAAAGCAATTAAAAAAATAGGGGAAGATTAAAATTCCCCATCTATAAATGCTTTCATAGCTCAGTAGGTAGAGTGCTACCTTGGTAAGGTAGAGGTCACGGGTTCAATTCCCGTTGAAAGCTCCAATAGTGTTTCTGTTCGAACTTTTTAGAACAGTAGATACAAATCATCAATCAGAGAATAAATCTGATTGATTTTTTCTTTGTATATAAAAATTTAAAAAAAGAAAAATATAATTGACTTTTGCAAACAATTGTTTTATAATAATAACTAGGATATAAAAATAAAATATTATGAAATGGAGATGATATTATTGAAAAAAATAGATAAGAACAACAAATCATTTGAAGATATAAAGCATATTGACGAAAATGGTGTTGAATTTTGGTATGCTAGAGAACTTATGCCTGTTCTACAATACTCAAATTGGCAGAATTTTGAAAAAACAATTAATAAAGCCAAAATGTCGTGTCAAAATAGTGATATTAGTGTGTTTGAACATTTTATTGACGTCAATAAGTTGTCAAAACGTGCTAATAATGCGGAAGTTAAAATTAGTCATTACAAGTTAACTCGTTATGCATGTT
>CALXAS010000081.1 GCA_944386315.1 uncultured Clostridia bacterium
AATGTTAATGGATTATAATTTGATGGTTTTACAATAATACTATTTCCCATCATTAATGCTGGTGGTACTTTTTGGCAGAATAAGTCACTTGGGAAATTAAATGGAATAATTGCTGCAATAACTCCTAAAGGATATCTTTTGGTTACTTGCATTGTTTTTTCTTGCCCTGCTTCTTGTCCTACAGGAACACTATTATCATATAAGTGTTTTGCTTTT
The DNA here is from genome assembly GCA_944386315.1 of uncultured Clostridia bacterium. Lineage (GTDB taxonomy): Bacteria > Bacillota > Clostridia > TANB77 > CAG-508 > UMGS1663. The sequence continues at coordinate 217 of CALXAS010000081.1, forward strand.
TCTACAAAACCTCTTACACCAATTCTTACATTAGCAATTTCTCCCCTTGCTTCTTTAATTGGTTTTCCTGTTTCATCAGATAATAGTCTTGCCAATCTTTCTTTGTTTTCTTCTACTAAATCTACAAATTTATATAAAATATCTGCTCTATCATAAATAGATACTTTTTCCCATTTTTTTTGCTCTATTTGAGCTACTTTTACGGCTGTATCTACATCTTCCAAAGTTACATTTGGTACAGTATCTATTAATTCTTGTTTTGCTGGATTTACTACTTCAATAACAGCTCCATTACTAGCATCTTTCCATTCATAGCCAATTAGATTTTTCATACCATTTCCTCCTTTTTTCTTTACAATTGGTTTATCTGTGCCGTTAGGCGAAAGGAAAGCAAGATTTGTTCTTCCTTGTTGCTTTCCTTCCTCTTCTCTTCATTTTCCAAATCCTGTGAAAGATAACATTAAACCTCCACAAGTATTCGCACCATGTTCTTTAGAACCATATTCACCAAAAGTAAAGATTGTCATAAATGGTACACCTTTTGCTTCTTTCTTCAATTGTTTTGCTACTTCATCAATTCTATCTCCAATACCTAATTTTCTTCCTCCACAATGTACTAATAAATAAGCTCCTGCTTCTTCTGATAGTTCTTTTCTTACTTCTTTTAATGTTTTTCCTGTAGAATCAATTAATTCATCTACAGTTGCTTCCATTTGAATCACTGCTGTATTTACTGCTAAATGATTTCCAATATTCATAGAATAATCTTCATTAGAAGACATTGGATGGCGAATAGCAATTAAGTCTCCTAGTCTATCTTTTACACCTAAAGGTGCTGTAATGGTTGCAGAAAGTAAATTTCCACCTTTTAGATCTTTTAGAGCTTTTCCTGTCCATTTTTGATATTTTTTAAGAGCTGGCTCTCCATCAATTTCTACCAATGTTCTTTTTCCATCTAACTTAGTAATAATACCAGAATTTACTGTTTCATGGTATGCTCCTGTATATACATTTGCCATTGGTTTGTTGGTATAGAAAAATGCTACTGCAACACCATCTGAGAAAACACCTTCATTTGTGAAGATTTTCCATTCTCCAGATACAGTATTATCTGCTGCACTTCCTCCAAAGAAAGGAACTCTACCAATGACATCCTCTATTCCTTTTAAATAATCTTCTTCTTCTCCTGGAGATGCTACCATATAAAAATATGCTGGAACATGGTCTGTTCCTACTTTCTCCATTGCTTCTTTTGCTACTTTTCTTCCTGTTTCTCTTGCTGATTTTTCTTTACTAGAACCTGCCACTCCCACTGCTGTGTCTGGATCTCCTATGGCTAATATTCCAGCGAATCCATTCTCTGATGTAATATAGCCGTCTGGTACAATAATACCTCCACTAGAAGTACATCCAATAATTGGCGCTGTTCCCAATTCTGCTTTTGCACCTTTTAATACTTCTTCTACATTATTATCTGCTGAAGTATATAAAAAGGCAACCTTTGTTTGCATAAGATCTTCTACAGCCTTTTTTGCTGAGGCTCTTCCTGCTTCAAAACTATCTGCTTGTGTGCTCCAACCTATATTTGATTTTAACATATAAGTTCCTCCTTTGTTTTTTATTCTAGTTTCATTATATCAATTCGCTTTTATTTGTACAACATTTTTCATAAAAATTTTACATTTTTTTTGCATGGAAAAGAGGCACCTAAATTTCGGTGCCTCTTTCGGACATTTTACTGCTAACTTTACTGCTCTACTAGCACAACCGGAGGAGTTACTCCTCTCTCCTGAATGTACTTAGATACAATAGAGTTGTTTGGATTAAGTTCAATTCTTTCGAATTTATCTTTTTCCACCTTGATAAACTGGTGCAATGCCTCTGTACCGTAGGAATATCTTTTTATCTCATCGGGTATAGAAATATCTAATGAAATAAGTTTTTCCGTATCCAGACACTGCATACGAATCATTCCAATGACATGTCGCCCTTCATCCAAAATAGCAGAAAGTACTAAGTTGCCGTTAGAATTGGTAAGTTCTTTTAATAACTCACCTTCTTTTTCGAAAATCTTCTCTTTTCTCTGACTCTTTGGAATGGCCATGCACTGTAAAGTACAGTAATCCTTTAGATCCGGTATTGTGCAATCTCTCATGCACACTCTCCGAGACTGGATGTTGATACTATCTTGCATAAACTATGCCCTCCTTATAATTTTGGTAACGTCTATTATATTACTTTCTCTCGTTATTTGCAATAGTTTACAGAATTTTTATGAAAATTCCTTGTATTTTTACCATTTGTATAATATAATAAGTATATTCCCTGTCAAGAACGGGAAAATAAACAGGAGGTATTTTTTTATGGAAGCTGAAAGAATTTATGTGCAACATGGTGGTGATTTGGAGGAATTCCTCCATCGTATTGAGGAAGAAAATAATCTTCCTATTACCTCTGATTTGCAGTCTTGTATGGAAAACCTTGCCAACTCTGGCATTGATTTTTCCTACCAGCAACAGTCATAAAGAACTGAATATCATAAAAAAACTAAATATCGCCGTTTTTAAAGGAGGTTGCATTTATTGCAACCTCCCTTATCTTTTATTTCTAACTACCAAGCAAGTCTAAATAATTCTTCAAAATCTTCCTTGCTTACTTCTCTAGGATTTCCTGGTTTACATGGGTCTGCCATAGCTTTTTCTGCAAGCATTGGAATGTCTTCTTCTCTTGCTCCTACTTCACTAACAGTTTGCGTAATACCTACTTTTTCTGATAAATCTTTAATTTTTTCAATGAAAGTATTGATAACTTCTTCTTTTGTAAATCTCCTTGCATCTACTCCCATTGCTTCTATTAAAATCTCTCTATATTGCTCGTAAGACACATCACCATTAAACTTCATAACTGTTGGTAATAAAATAGCATTTGCAAGTCCATGTGGTGTATCATAAACAGCACCTAATTGATGGGCCATAGAATGTACAATTCCTAATCCCACATTAGAAAATCCCATTCCTACAATATATTGACCATAACCCATTTTTTCTACTGCTTCTGGATCTTTTTCATTAACTGCTTTCTCTAAATTTTCATAAATTAATTTAATTCCTTTCATAGAGAACATTTGAGACATAAGGTTGCGATCCTTAGTAATATATCCTTCAATACCATGTGTTAAAGCATCCATACCAGTAGAAGCCGCAATGGATTTTGGCATAGATTCCATAAGTTCTGTATCTACAATGGCAACAATTGGAATATCGTGTGGATCTACGCATACCATTTTTATTTCTTTTTCTTCATCTGTAATAACATAGTTAATTGTAACTTCTGCTGCTGTTCCCGCTGTAGTAGGAAGTGCAATAATTGGCATAGATTTATTCTTTGTATTAGATGGTCCATTTAAAGAAACAATATCTTCTCTATCTGGATTAGTCATAACAATTCCGATACATTTTGCTGTATCCATAGAAGAACCTCCACCTACTGCCACAATGGCATCTGCTCCTGATTCTCTACATTTCTTTATTCCTTCTGTCGCATTTTGTACAGTAGGATTTGGTTTTACATCATGAAAAACCTCATAGCTAATTCCCGCATTATCTAGCATCTCTAAAACTTTTGCAGTAACACCTACTTCAAACAAAGACTTATCGGTTACTACTAAAACCTTTTTAAATCCTCTATTTTTAATTTCCTCTGGCAACACTTCTCTTGCCCCTCTTCCAAAATAGGAAGTCTCATTTAAAACAAATCTTGTTGTACTCATTTGTAATTTCCTCCTTTATTTTATTTCTTTTTAAAGTGTTTCCTCTTAGGTACAAAATTATTCTATCACTAAGTTTTTTTCTGTGCAACTTTTTTTCAACTTTTTTTCATTTTTGCATATACTAAACAATATAAAGGAGAATGTAATATGTGTGGAATTGTAGGTTTTGTTAACTTAAAGAGAAATATAAAAACAGCAAACGATAAAGAAATTTTAGAAAATATGATGCAGACCATTGCCAGACGTGGACCAGACGAAGATGGCCTATATCAAGATGAGCACGTAGCAATGGGACATAAGCGATTGATTGTAATTGACCCAGAAGGTGGAAAGCAGCCAATGAACTACTGCTATCATGAAAACACTTACACAATTGTCTATAACGGACAATTATATAATGCAAAAGAGTTAAAACAGGAATTGGAAGAATCTGATTTTACCTTTGAAACCCATTCGGATACAGAAGTTCTATTAAAAGGATTTATTCATTGGGGTTATGAGATTGTGCATAAAATGAATGGTATTTTTGCTTTTGCTATTTGGGATTCAAAAAAGCAAGAATTATTCTTTGCTAGAGACCATTTTGGTGTAAAACCATTCTATTATACTGTAAAAGATGATACTTTTGTGTTTGCTTCAGAAGTAAAAGCTCTATTTGCTTTCCCTCATATAGAAGCAAAAATAGATAAAGAAGGAATTGGAGAACTATTTGCTTTAGGTCCTTGTCATACTTCTGGCAATGGTGTCTTTAAAAATATTTTTGAAATTCGCCCTGCTCACTTTGGCATTTGGAATGCAAATGGCTTGCAAATTCACCGCTATTGGAAATTAGAAAGCAAACCTCATACAGATAGCTTTGGAGCTACTTGTGAAAAAGTTCGTTATTTGCTAGAGGATTCTATTACGAGACAATTAGTATCAGACGTTCCTCTTTGTACCTTCCTTTCCGGTGGGCTAGATTCTAGTATTATTACTTTATATGCTGCAAACTATTGCAAACAAAATGGTCTGCCACCATTAAATACGTATTCTGTAGATTATGTGGACAATGATAAAAATTTCCAAAAAACAGACTTTCAGCCAAACTCAGACAACTACTATATATCTCTTATGACACAAAAACTGCATACCAAACATAAAGCCATTGTACTAGATACGCCAGAACTAGCAGATGCCTTAGAGGATGCCATGATTGCTCGTGATTATCCTGGTATGGCAGATGTGGATTCCTCCCTTCTTCTTTTCTGTAAAAATGTAAAACCAGAGGCAACCGTTTCTCTTACAGGAGAGTGTGCAGACGAAATATTTGGTGGTTATCCATGGTTTTTCCGTGAAGATGCCCTAAAGAGTGGAACTTTCCCATGGTCTATTGCTCTAACAGAACGACAACAATTATTAAATCCTGCTATTGCAAAAGAAGTAAACTTAAAAGATTATATTGATTTTCGTTATCGTGAAAGCTTATCTGAAGTTACCATATTAGATACAGATTCTGACGAAACAGCAGAAAAAAGAAGAATCTCTCATTTAACACTAAATTGGTTTATGCAAACCTTATTAGACCGTAGTGATAAAATGGCTATGTATAACGGTTTCGAACTAAGAGTTCCTTTCTGTGATTATCGTTTGGCACAATATGTTTGGAATATTCCTTGGGAAATAAAGGCATTAAATGGTAGAGAAAAAGGATTGCTTCGCTATATTATGAAAGATATTTTGCCTTCGGAGATTGTAGATAGAAAGAAAAGCCCTTACCCTAAAACATGGAACCCTACGTATTTAGCTAGAGTAAAGCAAATGCTTACTAATATTATGGAAGATAGAAACGCTCCTATTAATGATTTATTAAATAGAGAATACATTTTAAATATTTTAGAAACAGATGGCAAGGCATTTACAAGGCCATGGTTTGGTCAATTGATGACAGGACCACAGCTTATGGCTTATCTTTGCCAAGTGAATATGTGGCTGGAGAGGTATCAGCCTAAGATTGAGTTGTAATATGTTTTGAGGTCGCTAAAAAAGCGACCTCAAGTTTTAATTCATTCCATTTTTAGGCAATTTATTACTATTCGCTATTTTCTTATTTTCTGATTTTACTCTTCTTTCTAATTTCTTTAAATCTTCTGCTGGTTTTAAATTTTCAGGTTTTATACCTCTTTTATTTAACATATTTCTTACACTTAAGTTATTATCTACATGCTCATCAGTTATACTTTCTTCTCCATACAT
>CALXAS010000082.1 GCA_944386315.1 uncultured Clostridia bacterium
TTTTTTTGAAAATAAACAGTTTAAGTATTGAGAAACAAAAATCTAACTGTCTAAATTAGAATCAACCAGAAGGAATATCCATGGCAGTGCCAATGAAAAATGGTGGTATGCCAGCAGCCAAAGTCATTTTTTATGTGATACTATCTGGAATAACCACCGGAATAGGAGCATTTTTTGGAGCAATTGTAGGAGGAATTTCCAAAGAGATAATTGCTTTATGTTTGAGTTTTGCAGCAGGTGCAATGCTGTACATTGTCTCTCGGAGAACTAATACCAGAATCTAATCAATTATATAAAGGAAGAATGACAGCCGTAGGAAATATTCTAGGCTTTCTAATAGGAATGGTAGCTATGTCATTATCATAATAGCTAAGAAAATAAAAAGATTATCATTGTCAAAAAGAAATAGAAAGTTTGAAAAAAATATAGCTATTTATAACAAAAAATGATAGAATAAAACAAAAAAAGAGAGGAAAAACAAATGAAAGTAATGTTTGTATGTACAGGAAATATATGTAGAAGTGCCATGGCAGAGGGCATATTTCATAAAATTGTAAAAGATCATCGGAAAAGAGAATAAAATACAAGTATATTCTTGCGGAACTTATGCAGATACAGGAGACTTTGCAACAGAAGAAGCCGTAAGTGCTGTACAAAAATATGGGGTAGATATTACTGGCCATAGAGCAACCAATGTAAGAGAAGCAAACGTAGAAAAAATGGATTTTGTTTTTTGCGCTACCTATCGCCATAAACAAATGATTCTTGCCTTATATCCTTTTATGGAGGGAAAAGTATATACCATAAAAGAATATGCAAATGCAGGCAAAGAAAAAGGAATAGATATTGCAGATCCTTGGGGCTGTAGCTATGAGGTATATACAAGATGTGCCGAAGAAATAAAAGAAAATTTAGAAAAAATTTATGAACAAATGGAAGAAAAAGGCTTGACGAAATAGAAAAAATAAGATACAATAGAAAACGAACAAAAATTTGCTTTAAAAGGAGAAATCATGTCAGAGTTAATAGATGGTTTAAATAATAAACAAAAAGAAGCGGTTATGGCTACACAAGGTCCATGCCTTGTAATTGCAGGAGCTGGTAGTGGAAAGACAAAAGTATTAACACACAAAATTGCTTATTTAATGGAACAAGAAAAAGTGTTACCATGGAATATTTTAGCGATTACTTTTACCAATAAAGCCGCTAATGAAATGAAAGAAAGAATTGAAACACTAGTGGGAGAGGCAGCCAAAGATATTTGGATGGGAACTTTCCATTCTATTTGTGTGCGTATATTAAGAAAGTTTATTGATAGAATTGGATTTGATAGTTCTTTTCTTATTTTTGATGCAAGCGACCAAAAAACATTGGTAAAAGAATGTTTAAAAGCTTTAAATATAGATGATAAATTATTTAACGAAAGAGGAGTACTTGCGGAAATTAGTAATGCTAAAAACGCCTTGTTAGAGCCAGAAACTTATAGTAGAAAGTATGCAGGAGACTATCGTAGAAGCAAAATAGCAGAAATTTATGCCTTATATCAAAAACGTTTAAAAGAAAATAATGCAGTAGATTTTGATGATATCATTAATCATACAATTAAAATTTTATCAGAAAATCCAGACGTATTAGAATACTATACAGAAAAGTTCAAATATATTTTAGTGGATGAATATCAAGATACCAACAAAGCACAATTTACCTTAGTAACAATACTTGCTTCTAAATATGGAAATATTACAGTAGTGGGAGATAACGACCAAGGAATTTATAGCTTTAGGGGAGCAGATATTTCTAATATTTTAAACTTTGAAAAAGATTTTCCAGGAACTAAAATTGTAAAATTAGAGCAAAATTATCGTTGTACAGGAAATATTTTAAAAGCTGCTAACAGTGTCATTAAACATAATGAGACAAAATATGATAAAAAACTTTGGACAGAAAATGGGGAAGGAACCTTGCCACAGATTTATCAAGGTGAAGATGAGTATGATGAGGCAAGATTCGTAGTAGAGGAAATTCGTCACTTAAAAAGAGAAGAATTAGATCATTATTCCGATTTCGCTATTCTTTATCGTATGAACTCGCAATCCAGAGCGTTAGAAGATATTTTAAGAAGAGAGGATATTCCTTATAAAATAGTAGGAGGATTAAAATTCTACGAAAGAAAGGAAATTAAAGATGCTATCAGTTATTTACGATTAATAGCAAATCCATCGGATAATATTTCCTTAAAAAGAATTATCAATGAGCCAAAGAGGGGAATAGGAAAAACAAGTTTAGACCATATACAAGAAATTGCAGAAAATCAAGGAATTTCTATGTATGAAGTAATTAAACATGCAGATGATTTTGGACAACCTAGGGTATATGCGAATGCAAAAGAATTTATCGACACGATAGAAACCTTAAGAAGCCAAAAAGAAGAAATCAAAATTTCCGATTTATTAAAAGAGACATTAAATAAAACAGGTTACACAAGAGCACTAGAGCAAGAAAATACCATAGAGGCAGAAAGTAGAATACAAAACTTAGAAGAGTTGGTAACCGTAGCAGTAGAGTTTGAAGAAGAATTTGCAGAAAATGGGTTATCAGACTTCCTAGAAAGCATTAGTTTATCTTCTGATATAGACAATTTAGAAGACCAAGAAGATAGTGTTACTTTAATGACCTTGCATAGTGCAAAAGGTTTAGAGTTCCCTGTCGTATTTTTGGTAGGAATGGAAGAGGGAATTTTCCCGGGCTATCAATCCGTAGGAGAACCAAAAGAACTAGAAGAGGAAAGACGTTTGTTTTATGTAGGAATTACAAGAGCAAAACAACATTTATATCTAACATGTGCAAAAAGAAGAACCATTTTTGGCTCTACGAGTTATAATGCCGTTTCTAGATTTGTAAAAGAAATACCAGAAGAATTACTAGATGGCTATGAGCAAATGAAAGAAAATGGGGGACAAGAAGAGTTTGAAGATAGTAGTTTTGGATGGTCTTACGGAAAAAATTATGCAGGAAAAGTAAAAACATATAAATTTGATGAAGCAGTAGGAGTAAAAACAGCAGCAAGCTCTATTGCAACAGTGCAAAAACAAACAACACAGAGCACTTTTGCCTTTAGAACAGCAGAAAGCTTTTTGCAAAATTTGAATGCCAATAAAAAAACGGTGGATATTACAAATTATAAAGAAGGACAAAGAGTATACCATAAAAAATTCGGAGAAGGAACTATCAGTAGCATAGAGCCAGAAGGAGATGATGCAAAAGTAGATATTTCTTTTGACAAAGTAGGACATAAACGTTTAATGGCAAAATTTGCTGGATTAGAAATACTAGAATAAGAAAATAATAGAAGAAAAATAAAGATAGTAAAATATAACTGTCTTTATTTTTTTGTTCACAAAAAAAGTATAAAACAAGAAAAAACGACCATAATAAAAATAAAATGAAAAGAAAGGAAGGATAAAAATGGCAAATTTAACACAAGTAGAATTACAAAATTTAAGACATCTTATAGGAGCGCATGAGACATCTTATCAAAAATTAAATACTTATGCATCCCAAGCAGTAGATCCACAAATTAAGCAGATGTTCACAAAATCAGCGCAAGATGCCTTAAATGCAAAACAAAAGTTAATGACATTTTTAAATAATTAAAAAGAAACGAAAATAGGCTTTCGTGAATAAAAATAGACGCGAAGGCAAAGAAAGGAATGAACAATAATTATGGATGAAAAGACAATGGTGAATGATATTTTAGCAAGCGTAAAAGCAAGCTTAACTACTTATCAAGGAGTTATTTCAGAAGCAGAAAATATGCAGTTAAGACAAACCATACAGCAAATGAGAAACGGAGACGAAAGTTTTCAATATGAATTATTTAAAGTAGCACAAAATAAAGGTTACTATAAACCGGCAGCACCGGCAACTGTTACGGAAATACAAACTGTAAAAAACGAATTGCAACAATAACTTCTATAGAGAAAAAAGAAATAGTAGATATCCAAATATTATCTGCTATTTTTTCTTTGTGCATAGCAAGTCTAATACATATTTAAGGAAAAGTAAGCATTTTTTTGAAAAACGGAGAAAAACGGAGAAAAAGTTAGTAAAAAGAAGTGAGGTAAAAGAAAATAAAAAAAATCGAAAAATTTAAAACAAAATAAGTCTTGTAAAAAAAAGAAAACTCATATACAATAAACAAAACAAAAGGAAGGTAAGGAGTTTTAAATAGTATGAAAAAAACTTTAGCCCATTTTAGAACATGGTTTAAATTTTTACTATTAGCTACATTGGCAGCTTTTTTTATTGTAGGAGCAATCACTTTTTTTTATAAACCAGTTTATAGTGTTACGTTAGGAGATGAACTAATTGGCTATAGCGAAAACAAAAGTGCTTTGCAAGAAAGAATTAACCAGTACATAGAAAAGGGAAATGGAGAAAATGTAGCCTTTGTAGAGATAGGAGAATTACCAGAATACAAATTATGTTTTTCTAAAAAGGATATTGTAACAAATGATGAAGAAATTTTTAACAAAGTAATCGAACAAGGAACCACTTACTATAAATATTATGCGATTACAGTAGATAGTGAAGAGAAATATTATGTATCATCATTTGAAGAAGCAGAACAAGTTATTAATGATTTAAAAGAAAAAAATAGTAGTAATAAAGATAGGTTAGGTATGTTAGAAAAATATGAAGTAGAATTAAAAGAATTTACCAGTGTAGAGACATGCGTAGCATCTTTATATGAAAAACCAGTAGTAAAAACAAGAACAACTACTACGAAAAAATCAAGTGGAAGTTCTTCTGCAGGAATTTATGCAACAGGTTCTAATACAACAACAGCAAAAGTAAATATAGGAATTAGTTTCATAAGACCAACTTCTGGGGTATTAACTTCTCGTTACGGTGCACGTTGGGGTAGAGGTCATGCTGGAATAGATATAGGCGCAGCAAGAGGAACACCGATTAAAGCAGCGGCTAGTGGAACAGTAACTTATTCACAATATGGTTATAATGGAGGATATGGAAATTATCTTATTATATCTCATGGAAATGGAGTGCAAACCGTTTATGGACATTGCAACACATTAATAGCAACAACAGGACAAAAAGTATCACAAGGTCAAACAATTGCTACAGTAGGAAATACAGGAAATTCTACAGGAAACCACTTGCATTTTGAAGTAAGGGTAAATGGAGTAACACAAAACCCATTAAACTATGTTTCTTACTAGAGGATACTGCCTTTTTTAGGCAGTATCACTTCGTTTAAGCACCTTTTATGTATTTTTTTATCCCAGCTTGTTTCAAAAGAATTTCTCCACATTCCGTTAGTTTAGAAAGAAACAAAGGAGAACAAGAAACATGGCTAGCAAATTCCGTAATAGTAGTAAAGAAAATCTTTAAAGAATCATTTTCTAAAGGAATATCATCTAAAACAAAATAAAAAGCATTTTTATATTCATAAACTACCATAGACTTAGCAAGTTTATCTAAAGGTAATTTTAGATTTTTAGCATATTCCATAAAAGAGAAAAAATCCTCTAAACTGTAAAAACAGTAAACTACTAAGGAATTATCGAAAGTAGGACTTTTCCTTTTAATTCTTACTTTCTTTTTAAGCGGACTTCTTTCTGCCACTTCTGGCAAACTTCTAGTAACTGTTACAATAAAATCACCCTCAGACATAGCAAGTGCCTCAATGCGAATACGGTAATCTTTTGTAACAAAACCAATTTGCTTTTCTGCTTCATCTAACATATCAAAAAATAAATCTTGAGAATCTAAAGAACTAGACATGAAAGAATGAAAATCAATATGTTTTGCTTCTAAATCCTGATGACTTAGGGTAATTCTAATTTTATTTTCATTAATTTTTTCAAAACGCATGGGAAAACCTCCTTATGTGGTTTGCTAAATTTATTATATCATGCCTGCTTCTAAAAAGAAACAAACAAAAAATGGTAAGCTTTCTATAATATATTCCTTTTGCAAAGAAAAGGTACTATTCAATATAACACAGGTATAGAAAAAAAGAAAGGGAAATTGAAAAAATTTAGTTACAGTTCAGTAAGAAATTTTAATAAGCATAGCTAAAAGAGGCTTTTTACCTCAATGGCTATGCTATAATTGTTT
>CALXAS010000083.1 GCA_944386315.1 uncultured Clostridia bacterium
TTTTATGAGTAGCAATAAATTTAACAAATCCCATAAAATCAGGTAAAATAACTTCGGCACCTTCTTCTTCTAATTTGTTGGCAACAAAATTATTGCCAAAAGGATGATATTTAATTAAAACTTCTCCTACAATACCAACTTTAGGTTTTACAATAGAAGTATCTAATTCGATTTTTTCAAAATCTTCTACCATGTCATAAATGCTTTGCTTAAATTCTTTCATAGTAGATTTTTCTAATAATTTTTTACATTTTTCCATCCATGTATCAAATAAAGCTTGTGTTTCGCCTTTATGAATCTCATAGGCTCTATTTTTCGTAAGTAGTTTTTGTAAGATATCTGCATATACTACCATTTTTAAAAGTCTTTCCATTAGAGGAACAGTTATCTTAAATCCTGGCATTTTTTCCATTCCCACAACATTAAATGAAATAACAGGAATATTTTCAAAACCAGCATCTTTCAATGCTTTTCTAATAAATCCTATGTAATTCGTTGCTCTACAGCCTCCACCTGTTTGAGACATAATTAAAGCAGTTTTATTCAAATCATATTTTCCAGATTGCAAAGCTTCTATCATTTGTCCTGTTGTTAAAATAGATGGATAACAAGCATCATTATTAACATATTTTAATCCTGTTTCAACCGTATGTTCTGTACAATCTCTCAAAAGTTCTACATGGTAACCGCTAGAATTTACGGCAGCTTCTAATAATTCAAAATGGATAGGAGCCATTTGTGGAATAAGAATGGTGTAATCTTTTTTCATTTCTTTTGTATATATTTTTTTTTTACATTCATAATTTCCATCATATTTTTCCGTTTTAGAATTTTCACGCTTTTTCATGCTAGCAAGTAAAGAACGAATACGAATACGTACAGCACCAAGGTTATTAATCTCGTCAATTTTAATTAAGGTATACATCTTTCCGTAACTAGATAAAATTTCTTCTACTTGGTCTGTTGTTACAGCATCTACACCGCAACCAAAAGAGGTTAATTGTACTAATTCTAAATTATCTTGCTTTCCTACAAAGTCAGCGGCTGCATAAAGTCTGGCATGATATACCCATTGGTCTACGACTCTTAAAGGACGTTTCGCTTCTGACAAATGAGAAACACTGTCTTCCGTTAGAACACATAGCCCCAAACTTGTAATTAAAGTATCTATTCCATGGTTTACTTCTGGGTCCGTATGGTAAGGACGACCAGATAAAACAATACCATGCAAATGTTGCTCTTTCATTATTTGAAGAGTTTCTTCACCTTTTTTATGAATATCATCTTTATAATGTTGATATTCTGCTTCTGCCTTTTTAGCGGCATCTAATAACTCTTGTTTTGTAAAATGATATTTTTCAAATTCTGGCAAATCTAAAATTGTTTCTGTTAAAGCTTTAGCATCGAAAGGTAAGAATGGATTTAAAAAGGTAATGTTCTTATCTTTCAATTCTTCTACGTTATTTTTTAATACTTCAGAATAAGAAATAACGATAGGACAGTTATAATGATTATCTGCTTTTTCATATTCCTTACGAGAATAAGGAACACAAGGATAGAAAATTGTAGTAATACCTTGTTCTATTAGACTGATAATATGTCCATGCGAAAGTTTAGCAGGATAGCATACCGATTCGGAAGGCATAGATTCCATTCCTTTTTCATAGGTTTTTCTAGTACTCTTTTCAGAAAGAATAACTCTAAAGCCTAGGGATGTTAGGAACGTAAACCAGAATGGATAATCCTCGTACATATTTAATACTCTAGGGATACCAATGGTTCCACGTTTCGCATCTTTTTCTGATAAAGGCTCGTAAGAGAATAATCTTTCATATTTATATTTCATTACATTTGGTAAATCTTTTTTCTCAGATAAGTTACCAGCGCCTTTTTCACAACGATTACCAGAAATGTATCGACTACCATTATTAAACTTATTAATTGTAAGTAAACAATGATTTTCACAACCATTACAACGAACATGAGAAATGTCAATCTTTAAAGAGTCTAAAGCATCTCCTTTTAAGATAGTAGAATGATATTCCATATCCATATTCGTTTCATACTGCTCTTTGGCAAGTAGAGCTACGCCGTAAGCTCCCATTAAACCTGCAATGTCCGGTCTTACTACATTTCTTCCTACAATTAATTCAAAAGCTCTAAGGACAGCATCGTTATAGAAGGTTCCTCCTTGTACAACAATGTGTGCGCCAAGTGTTTTTACATCTCTTACTTTCATTACTTTTTGAATAGCATTTTTGATAACAGAATAAGAAAGTCCAGCGGAAATGTCACCTACGCTATATCCTTCTTTTTGTGCTTGCTTAATTTTAGAATTCATGAAAACCGTACATCTAGAACCTAAATCTACAGGGTTTCTTGCTTCTAAGGCACTGTTTACAAACTCTTCAATAGAAAGATTTAAACTCTTAGCAAAAGTTTCTATAAAAGAACCACAACCAGAAGAGCAAGCTTCATTTAGCATAATATTATCAATGGCACCATTTTTCATTTTAATGTATTTCATATCTTGACCGCCAATATCTACAATGCTTGTAACATTAGGCATAAACTCCTTTGCAGCAGTATAATGTGCTATTGTTTCTATTTCGTTTAAATCTACATTTAAAGCAGTTTGAATTAATTTTTCGCCATAACCAGTTACTCCGCTATAACGCAAAGTTACTTCTTTTGGTACAATAGTATATAATTTTTTAAGCATTTTAATAACACTTTGCAAAGGATTTCCTTCGTTACTTCCATAAAGAGAATAAAGTAAGGCACCATCTCTATCAATTAATACTAACTTGGTAGTAGTGGAACCTGCATCAATCCCTAAGAAAGCATCTCCTTTGTAAGTATTTAAATCTGCTTTTTTTACTTTATCCTTTTCATGTCTTTGCTTAAATTCCTCATATTCTGCATCAATAGAAAATAGCGGAGCCAAAGGATTCGTAGTATCATCATGGGATTGCTTTAACACTTCTATTCTACTTTTTAATTTTTGTACGGAAATAGGGTGTGTTTCGATAGAATCAATCGCTGCACCTTTTGCCACAAGTAGATGTGCTTCTTCTGGTACAACAGTATGCTCTGCATCTAAGTGTAAGGTATCTATGAAACGTTGTCTCAATTCCGATAAATAATTTAAAGGACCACCTAAAAAGGCAACGGTTCCTCTAATTGGCCTTCCGCAAGCAAGACCACTAATGGTTTGATTTACTACAGCTTGGAAAATAGAAGCAGCAATGTCTTCTTTAGCGGCACCTTCATTTAAAAGTGGTTGTACGTCGGTTTTCGCAAATACACCACAACGAGAAGCTATCGGATAAATCATTTTGTGAGATTTTGCTAGTTCATTTAGCCCTGGTGTATCTGTGTTTAATAAAGAAGCCATTTGATCAATAAAAGCTCCTGTTCCTCCTGCGCAAGTACCGTTCATACGTTGCTCAATAGATTTTCCAAAATAAATAATTTTTGCATCTTCTCCACCAAGTTCAATGACAACATCTGTCTGTGGAATATATTTTTCTACTGCTCTTTTACAAGCTACTACTTCTTGAATAAAAGAAACATCCAAGAATTTAGCAGCAGACATAGCACCAGAACCCGTTAGTGCAAGTGTAAATTCAGCATCCGGATATCTAGTAAGTAAGTCTTCTAGAACATTACAAACCGTATTCTTTGTATCCGAGAAATGCCTTTGATAATTGGTATATATCACGTTTAAATTTTCGTCCATTACGACAATTTTTACAGTAGTAGAACCTACATCTAAACCTACGTGTAATAATTTGCTCATATATAAACTCCTTTCTTTGTGTTTCATCCTCCATTAAATCACCTCTAATTGTATACGGAAATACGCATTTTGTCAAACCTTTTTTTAGAACTAATGTGTGGAAAATAATGTCAGCAGGAAGGAATGTTTTTAGGTAATAATTTTATAGGATAAAAAGAAAGAGAAATAAATATTTAGAAAAAAGACAGAAAAAAATGGAAATTTTAAAACATTTATGGTATACTAAATTTAGGTGAGGTGGTAATAAAATGTCAGAAAAAATATATACAATAGAAGAATTAAAAATAATCTTGCAAGATATTTTTAAAAATTCTGTGGTAAAAAAAGCTATACTATTTGGTTCTTATGCAAAAAACAAACCTACTGCGAAAAGTGATATAGATTTAGTAATAGATAGTGAAGGAAAATTATTAAATATAAATTTTTATGGTTTATTAGAAGATTTAGTAGAAAAACTACAAAAAAGAGTAGATTTATTTGAAATATCAGAAATTCAAAAAAATAGTAAAATATATGAAAATATACAAAATGAGGGGGTTACTATTTATGAAAAGTAAAGATAGAATTATTATTCAAAAAATCATTGGATATATAGATGATGTAGAAAAATATGTAGAAGGGTTAGATGCCAGAAATTTTTTTGATGATAAAAAAACAATAACAGCTTGTGCTTTTACTGTTTCACAAATAGGAGAACTTGTAAAAGAAATTTCGGATGAAACAATAAACCAATATAATACTATTCCATGGAAAAGTATTAGAGGAATGAGAAACAGAATTATACATGATTATGAAAATGTAGATTTATCTGTATTATGGGGAACAATTAAAGAAAGCTTGCCAGAATTAAAAGATAAATTAAAAGATATTATTTTAAGTGATATAGATAATATATTTTAGTATTAATTTTAGGAAGTAGAAATACTTCTTCTTTTTTAGCTATAAAAAAGTTCTAAAAAGGACTGGCTTTTCATAAAAATGAAATAATAGGTGAGAAAAATAAAACACACCTTAGGAAAGGATGAGATTTATGAATAATTTAAAAAGACTAATACTTGTTTTAGTAGGAATTATTGTCATTGCTATTATTTTATTTTTCATTTATTTTTACTTTTTTCATGAAACAGAAGAAGTGATAACAGAATATACGCCAGAAGAAGAGATTTCACAAGAACAAGTAAGACAAACAATGGTATCTCTATATTTTAAAAAGGAAAAGGAATTAATTCCAGAGGCAAGATTAATTGATGTAAAAGAATTAATTACTAATCCATACGAAACTCTTATCAATATGTTAATAGAAGGACCAAAAAATGAAAATTTAGAAAAAACAATTCCAGGTGGAACTAGTATTTTAGGAATAGAAAAACAAGGAGAAATTTTAGTAATTGATTTTTCAAAAGAATTTATAGAAAATCATCCAGGAGGAGAAGAGGAAGAAAAATTAACTATAAATTCTATCGTAAATACAGTAACAGAATTAACAGAAATAAATGGTGTAAAAATAAAAATAGAGGGAGAAGAAAATAAATCTTTTCAAGATGGAAAAATAAATTTTGAAAATAATTTTACGAGAGAAAATAATTAAAAAATAAAAAAGAAAATTAAAATGTATAAAAATAAAATTATATTTTTTTATTCATAATATAAATAACTATTTAAATAATAAATTAAATAATAAAATAAATTAAAAATTATTTGAAAAATTTATATAAATGCATACATTTTATTGCTTTTTGTAAATTGCATAAAAAATGTTCTACTTCCATTAAAGAATGAAAATAAGAATTACAATTATTATTTCTTTTAGGATAAATATGATTATGTGAGGCATAATTATATTTATTTTTTTTACAACCACGAATATTCATTTTTTTCACCACCCATTATAAAAAATATTTAATAAAAAATAATTATTTAAAAAAATAAAAAATAAATAAATTAAATTAATTAAATAAAATAATTAATTTAAATAAATATACTAATTTTATGAAATAATATATTCCCAAAAATATAATTTTAATATATAATATGAAAAAAAGAAAGAAAAGGTTATAAAATGGAAATAAAAGAAAATGAAAGAATAGATGATTTAGAATATAAAGGATTAAAAATTATTCAAAAAGAGGATGGATTTTGTTTTGGGATAGATAGTGTATTACTTTCTGATTTTGCAAAAAATATAAAAAAAGAATCCATAGTAGTAGATTTAGGTACAGGGACAGGAATATTACCTATTTTATTATCTGCTAAAACACAGGCAAAAAAAAAAAATGGAATAGAGATACAAGAAGATAAGACAGAAA
>CALXAS010000084.1 GCA_944386315.1 uncultured Clostridia bacterium
CCTGACTTTGATAGTAAAAAAATGGAAATATGCACTTAAACTAGTTGATATAACTAAGATTTAAGTGCATAAATTGTATTCGAAAATTGTTGTCTATTTTAACTTTTTTTAGTCATTCCTAAAATATTTTTGATATTTTGTAAATTTCTATTTTTTGCTGAAAAATCAATATTTGTAACTGAACCAATATCTTTTAATATAGCATCATAATATGTGAATTGATAAATATTTTCTTGAATGTTGAAGCAACAACATTGCTGAAGACTTTCGAGAATTTTTCCGACAGAATATTTTTTATCTAATTTATGTTGAAGAACTCTGCTAATTACTAAGGCAATGTAGCAGGTTAAAAAGTGAGCTTCAATGTGTTCTTGTCTTGAAACATACACAGGTCTTGCCTCAAGTTCGCTTTTAGTTACTTTAAATGTTTCTTCGATTCTCCATAACCCTCTATATATATCAATTATTTCATCATCTGTTTTATCCATTTCACTAGTAACTATTGCATAATATCCATCATATTTTTCTTCCTCTGCAATCTTATCTAAATCTAAAGAAAGTTGAGATTTAGCTTCAATTATTTCTCCTGTATTTTTATCAAATACTAAATGTTTAACATATTTACTTGCACCAACACAATTTTTTTGATTATATTTTTGAACATTACCAATTAAATCTTTTGCTTTTTCAATAGCAGGTTGACGTTCCATTTTAGCTCTTTTTGCGTAATCAGCACTCCAAAAAATTACTTGTTTTTCGTCTACAGTTGTTTTAGTTTTAGTTACCTTTCCATTTTTATCTTTCTTTGTAATGGTAATTTCTCTAGGATAAAAACGAGACTTCTTTTTATATGTTTTATCATTGTTATATGTATAACCATCTTCTTTTAAAACAAATTCTTTCATTTCAGTATTTGCACCTCTGATGCTAAGACTCATAACATAGCCATTTCCAATAGCCTTGTTGTATGCAATATTATTACCTGTATTTAAACCTTTATCTGCAACAACAATGACTCTATCAACATCATAATTTTTTTGAAGTTCTTGAACCATAGGTTTTAATGTTAAACAATCAGTTGTGTTGCCTTCAAAAAGTTTGTAACACATAGGTAATCCAAGAGTATCCATAAACAGCCCCATTTGAACAATTGGAGATGTTCTATGTTCTTTACTAACACCTTTCTTTCTAAGTTCATCTGGATCATCAATTTCAAAGTAGTAATTAGTTACATCATAGAATACACATTCATTATTAGGCTTGTACTGTTCTTGTATATGGTCATAAATATATTTTTGTAGTTGTTCTTTAAAAGGCTCTATATATGTTAAAGTATTATATACTTCTTCTAAAGAAAAATTGGTATTTTCAAAAAATATATTTCTATTTTCATAAGTAGACTTTTTAGATTCAGGAAACAATGCTCTAGCAAAAACAAGAAGTTTCATAATATTATTTATTTTAAATTCTGAAACATTTCTAATTTTAAATCTATGAATTAAAAATTTATCAATTTCTAATTCATGATATATTTTGGAAAGGGCAGCATAGCCAAAGTTTTTGTAATTATTAGTACCTTCTTCTAATTTTTCATTTTTATCAATCTTTACAGTTATTGGAAGATTAATTTGTTTTTCTTCTTCATTCATATTTTTAACAACTTCTTTAAAATGAGCGATAGGATCATCATAATCTTTCTTTAAAACTTCAAGGTCACCTAAATTCTGTATGGTGACATTCTTAACTTTTCCGTTAGCATCTCTATAGCCTCTACGAATAGATAGTCTTGTTTTTCCTGTTTTTTTATTGTTCATTATATTTAAATACATAATTTTATTCCTTTTCCTATTTTTTTATACTATATCACAAAAGAAAACAAAAGACAACACAAAAAGAAGAAAAAATTGACAAAATTAAAAGCTTATGGTTCTAAGCTTAGAGTTATCTAAAAAATTCAATTTAATACCAAACTACGGAGTTAAAAATTACAATCAACAACAAATACAAAAAATTACTTGCAAAAGTGCCAATAAAATTGTATAATAGAACCAGATTTTTATGTAAAAAAGGTGGAATAGAATGAATAAAACAAAAAGGAAAATCTTTGAAACTTCTATGAAATTATTTGCAGAAAAGGGATATGATGCTACTAGCATAGAAGAAATTACCGCAACAGTAGGAGTAGCAAAAGGAACCCTATATTATCATTTTTCCAGTAAAGAAGAAATTTTTAAATTTTTAGTGGAAGAAGGCGTAAAATTATTAAAAAATAGTATTGCCATCAAAACAGATAAATTAACAAATTCTTTAGATAAGATAAGGGCTATTGTATTAATAGAGTTAAAAGTATTAGTAAAATATGAAAGCTTTATGACCATTATTTTAAGTCAGATATGGGGAACTGGTCCTAGAAGCAAGATGTGTAGAGATTACGTATTTGAATATATACAAATGATACAAGAAATTGTAGAAGAGGGAATGGAAAAAGGAGAAATTATAAAAGCTGATCCTAATGTAATTGCCTCTGGTATTTTTGGATTTGTTTGTTCTAGTTTAATTTATAAACTAAGAAGAGAAAAAAATATAGAAGTACCAGAATTATATGCAGAGATAGAAAAATCATTTATTAAGAAATTAAAAGAATAAAATCTTTTGGATAAAGTAGCTGTTTTTAGTAAAAAATGTGTCTATGTAAATAATAAGAAAGGGATGTGATAGAAAAATGAGAATTTTAAAAGACTTTAAAATGCCAAATTTCAAGTTCCCAAAAATAGAAATGAAGGGAATAGAAAATATTGATGAAGTAAAAGTAGATTATGATGCCTTAAAGAAGAAAAACGAGACAGTATCAAAAGTAAAGCAAAAAGGGTATGAACCAACACAATATGAAACTATTAAAGAAGTATTTCATATGGCGAAAGATAAATATGCAGATAATGTATTTATTTTAGAAAAATTTAACCCAAAAGAAGCCTTTCAAGAAATTACTTATCGTGAATTTGCACAAGATGTAATAGCTTTAGGAACAGCGCTAACACAAAAATATCATTTAAAAGATGAAAGAGTAGTGATTATTGGAGAAAATACTTATCATTGGTACGTATCTTATATGGCAATGCTTTGCGGTGTAGGAATTGCAGTTCCAGTAGATAAAGAATTGCCACCAAATGAAATTGAAAATGTCATTCATCGTTCTAGAGCATCCGCAGTCATTTATTCTACCAAAAAGAAAGATGTGATAAAAAAGGTAGAAGATAAATTACCAGAAGTAAAATATTTTATTCAAATGAATAGCGATGAGAAATTACAAGGTAGAGAAGTAGGCTTTAATACAATAGTAGAGCAGGGAAAAGAATTATTAGAAAAAGGCGATAATTCTTTTATGGAAATTCCAATTGACCCAGATGCTTTCAAAGTTTTAATTTTTACATCTGGAACAACATCCAACTCCAAAGGTGTTATGATTAGTAATAGAAATTTAGCAGAAAATATCAATGCTGTAAGTGCCTATGTAAAATTATATGAATCAGACAGATTATTTTCTGTACTTCCACTACATCATACTTATGAATCAACCATCGGATTTTTATTACCAATGGCTAATGGAGTTTCCATAGCAATATGCCAAGGTTTAAAACATATTGTACCAGACCTGCAAGAAACAAAGCCTACAGCACTTTTAGCAGTACCATTATTAATAGAAAATCTATATAAAAAGATTAATGCCACTATCCAAAAAAGTGGAAAAGCAGCACTTGTCAATTCTATGATACATATCACCAATGCATTAAAAGGTGTAGGAGTAGATATCAAAAAGAAAGTGTTTGGGGAAATTATAGAAAATCTAGGAGGAAAATTAAGAATTATTGTTTCGGCAGCAGCTCCTATAGATGCAAAAGTTGGAAAATGGGTACAAGACATTGGTATTAATTTCTTACAAGGTTATGGATTAACAGAAACAGCTCCTATTGCAGCTTTAACGCCAGATTATGAACCAAAGGTAGGTTCAGCAGGAAAACCAGTTATCTGTGCGGAAATTAAAATAGATAATCCAAATGAAGAGGGAGAAGGAGAAGTCCTAATTAAGAGTAAAACATTAATGATAGGATATTATGAGGATGAAGAGGCAACCAATAGTGTGATAGACGTAGATGAAGAAGGAAATAGATGGTTCCATTCAGGAGATGTAGGATATTTAGATAACGATGGCTTCTTATATATTACAGGAAGAACCAAAAATGTAATTGTTACGCAAAATGGAAAGAATATCTATCCAGAAGAATTAGAATTACTATTAGGAAAGGTACCAGAAATTAAAGAATGTATGGTATATGGTAAAGAGCAAGAAGGAGAAAAAGAACTACTTATTTCTGTAAAAGTAATTCCAGATTATGAAAAAATAGAAGAGTTACATGGAAAAGATTTAAGTAAAGAACAAATTCATGATATCATTTGGGAACAAATAAAAGAAATTAATAAAAAATCACCTTCCTACAAAGCTATTAAAAACCTAGAAATTAAAGAAGACGAGTTTATAAAGACAACCACTATGAAAATAAAAAGATATGCAGAAATTAGTAAAGATAAAGAGAAAAAATCATAAGAAAAAAATAAATGTTACAATTGTGTTACATTTATACAAAAGTACCAGCTTACTCTTGACAGTCTTAAGAAAAATGTATTAAAATAAAAATATAGTAGAATTAAGAATAAAAAGGGATCCTATTGTAGAAATTTGTATAAATGTAATAGAAGTACATAGGACAAAGGAGGAGAGTTTACAATGTCTAGATCTGGCATAGTAAATGTGAGAATGGTAAT
Organism: uncultured Clostridia bacterium; assembly: GCA_944386315.1. Classification (GTDB taxonomy): domain Bacteria; phylum Bacillota; class Clostridia; order TANB77; family CAG-508; genus UMGS1663. The sequence continues at coordinate 4,822 of CALXAS010000084.1, forward strand.
CACAGAAGAAAAAATATTATCGAATATTGATAAAATTCATAAAATGATTAATCCGAAGAGTAAAAAACAAATTATTCAATTAGAGGATGATACTTATTTTAAAGATTTAATAGAGTCTATCAAAACTTATTTAATAGAATATCCAAAAAAGAAAAATTTTCCACCAGCAGTATATAAAGCAGCGTACGATTTGGTAGAATTTGCTACCAACTTGTTTGAAGAAAATACAAAGCAAATAGAAGAACTAATTCGTCAAAGAGAAGCAAATATTGCTTCTGCAGGAGTATTAAAAGATGCTTTAGAAATGGTAGAAAATAAAGAAGATGGATGGAAAGATACCATTGAGAATATAGAAGAAGATTTTCCAGAAGATATTATAGAAACTTTGCAAATTATAGGAAAAGCAAAATCTAGTAAATCTCAAAACTACCAAGATGCAGTAAAATTAATTAACGCAAGAATAGTAAATCTAGAATCCAACTTACATATCGAAATAGATATGGAAAGAATAGAGGATAGATCTAAAGCATTAAGTTACATAGGAATAGAAGTAGCAGATGCCTTAAAATTAATTCCAACACCACAAGAAGAAGTACAACCAGTAGAAGAAATACAAGAACAACCAGTGGTAGAAGAAAAACAAGCTAAAAAGGCAAAACAAGAAAAAGAAGAAAAAGAAAAATATGAACAAGAGACCACATTTGAAGTAAAACCATCCTTGTGGCAGAGAATTAAACAAAGTAAGTTTGGTAGAGCTATTACCTTCTTATTCAAAACAAGAGTGGTATTGGAAGTACCAGCATTGCCAGAAGCAAAACATGAATAAAAGAGAAAACTGCAATTTAGGGACAGTCCTTAAATTGCAGTTTATTATGGAGTAGGAATGAACTTTAGGAAGGTTCCTTAAAGTTCAAGAAAACATAAGTTTTGGCAGAGAAATTGTTACTAGATAATGGTTTTAAATAAAAAATAGAGAGCTTCCCTTGAAACGGAGGCTCTTTTAATGATTAAATATA
>CALXAS010000085.1 GCA_944386315.1 uncultured Clostridia bacterium
AATGCAGAAACAGATTTCGTAGCAAAAAACGAAGAATTTAGAAGTTTTGTTGCAGATGTTGCAAAACAAGTTGCAGAAAAAGCACCAAAAACAGTAGAAGAATTATTAGAGCAAGATTCTATTGCAGAAGAAGGAAAGACAGTAGGAGAAGTATTAACAGGAAAAATTGCAACTATTGGAGAAAATATGCATGTTAGAAGATTTGAAAGATTTGAATCAACAAATGGTACTATCGAAAAATACATTCATGGTGATGGAAAAATTGGTGTATTAGTAGAAATGGAAAATGCAACAGAAGAATTAGAAAAAGATATTTGTATGCAAATAGCTGCAGCTAGACCAGAATTTTTAGATAGAGCTTCTGTACCAGAAGAAAGAGTACAAAAAGAAATGGAAATTTTAAAAGCACAAGCAATGAATGAAGGAAAACCAGCAGAAATTGCAGAAAAAATGGTACAAGGAAGAATTGGAAAATTCTACGGTGAAATTTGCTTAGTAGAGCAAGATTTTGTAAAAAATCCAGATGAAAAAGTAGGAAAAATGGTAGAAGCAAAAGGAGCAAAAATTATTAGATTTGCAAGATTAGAAAAAGGCGAAGGAATTGAGAAGAAAGAAGAAAACTTCGCAGAAGAAGTTGCAAAACAAATAAAAGGATAAAAAAATACAAAACACCTTGTTTATACAAGGTGTTTTATTATATAATACAGAAAAAAATAGGGAGGAACTTATGAACCAAGAGGAGAAAAAAAACAAAATTAGTTTTCATATTATTGCAATTATATGTATCGTGTTGTTTTGCTTTGCCATATCACCTATAACGATGCAAAACGATACCTATTATACTATAAAAATAGGAGAATGGATTGTGCAAAATGGGATTGACATGCAAGATCATTTTTCGTGGCATGAGGATTTACCATATACTTATCCACATTGGGCATACGATACAGGCATGTACTTAATCTATCATTTAGGAGAATTAACAGGAATAGAAAATGGAGGAATGCTTTTTATTTATCTATCTACTTGTATATTCGCAAGTATTTTAGGAATTTTAATATATCATACAGCTAGAAAATTAACAAAAAATAATGTCATATCATTTTTACTTACTTTAGCTGTTATTTATTTATTAAAAGATTTTATTGCCGCAAGAGCACAACTGGTTTCCTATATCATTTTTGTATTAGAAGTACTATTTATTGAAAATTTCTTGCAAACAAAGAAAAAAAGATATCTTGTGGGATTAGTAATATTATCCATTATACTTGCCAATATACACGTGGCAGTATGGCCATTTTTCTTTGTAGTATTTTTACCATATATAGCAGAATATGTAATTGCAAGCCTTTCTGATATGCATCTTATTGTAAAGGCAAGAACAATTTTTTATACAGTCTTATTAAAAATACAACAAAAGCAAAAGACGATATTAGAAAAACAAGGAAAGTCTACGGAAGCCATAGATAGTAAAATACAAAAAACAGAACAAGGGGTGCGATTACAAAAAGAAGAAAAGAAAACAGCTGAAGAAAAAACAGCTTATTTAAGAGAGCATCCATTTAAAATAAAAATAACCAAAAATAAAGCTATAAAATGGTTAGTGTTAATCATGATAATTTGTGCCTTTACTGGTCTTTTAACCCCAATAGGAGATACACCTTATACTTATTTAATTAAAACAATGCAAGGAAATACCACACAAAATATTAGTGAACACATTCCATTAACTTTATATAATGATAAACATACTATGGTAGTGCTAACACTATTTTTAATTATTTTAATTTTTACAGACACCAAAATAAAATTAAGTGATTTATTTATGTTAGCAGGATTAGTATTTATGGCATTCATGTCGAGAAGACAGATATCTTTATTGGTATTAATTGGAGGATTTATTTTTGCTAAATTAGTGGATGCCTTAATACAAAAATATGACCCAGAAGGTTGTAGAGAATTAGGAAAATTTATGACAACATGGATAGGTAGATTATTAACCATTTTAGTAGTATGCATTTTTGCTTTAGCAGTATTTATGCCTAAAAGAAATAATAAATTTGTTAATACAGCATCTTACCCTGTGGAAGCAACAGATTGGATATTAGAAAATTTAGATGTAGAAAACATGAGATTGTACAACGAATATAATTATGGTAGTTATCTACTATTTAGAGGAATACCAGTATTTATTGACTCAAGGGCAGATTTATATACACCAGAATTTAATGGTACTAAAAACGAAGAAGGAGAATATGAAGGAAGAGACATTTTCTCGGATTACATGAATATTTCCTCCATAGGAACTTATTACGAGGATAAGTTTGAAAAATATAATATTACACATGTTATTGTAGTAAAAAATGCAAAATTAAATATGTTCTTATCTAGAAATGAAGATTATAAAGAATTATATGAGGATAATAACTTTATTATTTACGAAAGAGAAACGGCTATCTAAAGAGGAAGGGGAAAAGGTTGAAAAATGAAAAAGAAAAATTTTAAAAAATGGATATGGGTAATTCTACTAATTGTTATTTTACTAATACTTGACCAAGGTGCTAAAATTTATGCAAATTTATCACTACAAGAAAATAGTATATCTATGATAGATGGAGTATTAAAACTTAGCTACTGGAAAAACACACAAGCAGCAATAGGGCTAATAAAAGATAATTTATTTATGATACTAATTTTGCATATTCTTATTCTAGCTTTTATTATTCGCTTTTTAGTGTTACAGTTTGAAAGAATGAGTTTAGGGACAAAAGTCGGTTTAGGATTTATTTTAGCAGGAGGATTTAGCAATTTAATAGATAGACTACTATTTGGCGGAGTAATTAATTATATAGATGTAACAGCTATAATAGAAAATTTCCCAATTTTTAATTTGGCAGATGTGTATATTGTCATAGGTTTATTAATATTTGTAATAGCTTTTGCCGTATATAATGTAAAACAGTCAATAGAAACGAAAAAGCAAAAAGAAGCAAAGAAAGGATAAGAATAATGCAAATACAGATTGTTGTAAAAGAAGGAGACGAAGGAAAAAGAATAGATAGCTATATTAGTACAGTAAAAGAAGAACTTTCTAGAATGACAGTCAAAAGATTAGTAGAAGAAAATAAAATTACCGTAAATCAAAAATACGTAAAACCAGCCTACCTTGTACAACAGGGAGATACCATTCAAATAGAGTTAGAAGAACCAAAGGAAACTACATTAAAAGCACAAGATATTCCTATTTCTGTCATTTATGAGGACAAGGATATTTTAGTAGTGAATAAGCCGAAAGGATTAGTGGTACATCCTGCCAATGGAAATCCAGATGGTACATTGGTAAATGCCATTCTTGCTCTATGCAAAGATAGTTTATCTGGAATAGGAGGAGAAATTCGTCCTGGTATTGTTCATCGTTTAGATAAAGATACATCTGGATTATTGATCGTAGCCAAAAACGATGTGGCACATGTAAAAATGAGTGAACAAATTAAGAATAGAGAAGTCAAGAAAACGTATATTGCCTTAGTAAGAGGCTTTGTACCAGAGCAAGAAGCAACCATTAATATGCCAATTGGAAGAAGTAATAAAGATAGAAAGAAAATGGCAGTAACAAAAGACGGAAAACAAGCTATTACGCATTTCCATGTATTGGGGCGCTTCCGTACACAAAATGCATCTTATACTTTATTAGAAATAAAGATAGATACAGGAAGAACCCATCAAATAAGAGTGCATATGGCAGAAATTGGACATCCTGTGATAGGAGATATGGTATACTCTAATGGGAAAAATGAATTTGGTGTAGAAGGACAATGTCTGCATGCACAAAAATTAGAGTTTAAACACCCAATTACAGGAAAACAAATGAAGTTAGAAGCACCATTGCCAGACTATTTGAAAGAAATATTAGAACAGTTAGAGAAGAACAGAATAGACTAGACTAGAAAAATAGATTAGAAAAACAGAAGAGAAGAGTAGAGCAGAGAATTCTAACCATGTATTTATCTGTAAAATATCTTATTCAAATTAGTGCTAAACTGTTGAAATTCTTAGGAAAATAATGGATAACTTTTTTAGAAGAAAAAGGAGGAATAAAAATTTGGAAGAACGATTGCAAAAGTGGATAGCAAACCAAGGAATTCTTTCCAGAAGAAAAGCAGAAGAAGCTATTCTGCAGGGAAAAGTAACCGTTAATGGCAAATTAGTCACAGAGTTGGGAACAAAAGTGGATGGAGCAAAAGATATTGTTACCTATGAAGGAAAAGTTATCCAAAAACAAGAACAAAAAGTATATATTTTGCTCAATAAACCAATAGGATATGTTACTACAGTACAAGATCAATTTAAACGAGATACGGTTATGGACTTAGTAAAAGATTGCAGATGTAAGGTAGTTCCAGTAGGGAGATTAGATATGTATACATCAGGAGCACTCATTTTAAGTAATGACGGAGATTTCATTTATGAGGTAACACATCCGAAACATGAAATTACCAAAACCTATACGGTTACAGTAAAAGGAATTGTTACACAAGAGGAAAAAGAGAAACTAGAAAAAGGCGTAGAAATAGAGAATTATGTAACAAGACCAGCTTTGGTAAAAATATTAAAAACCGATACAGAAAAAAATATCTCTAGAATAGAAATCACCATACATGAAGGAAAAAATAGACAAGTAAGAAAAATGTGTGAGGCAATTGAAAAGAAAGTGCTAGCACTACATAGAAGTAAAATTGCGGGAATAGGCGTAAAAGATATACCTTTAGGAAAATGGCGTTATTTAAGTAGGGAAGAAGTAGAGAAAATAAGAAAATAGTAAAAATAAAAAACGAAAGAAAAAGGAGATTGAAAGTTGGAAACACAAAAATTTATCCCAGAAGGTTGGGAGGAAAATTTTAGACCAGTGTCGAAAGAATATTTGTACAAGGCAATGCAAACAGGTACAACGATGCAGGGACTTGTAAAAAAATGTGATGCAGCCTATAATCTCTATGTGGATTTTGGAAATCAGCTAGTGGGAATGATTCCGAGAGAAGAAGTAGAAGCGGTAAATGTAGACGAAACTGGTTTTCCAAAGCCGAATATTTGTATTAGTAAAGTCAATCATTATGTACAATTCAAAGTAAAAGGAATAGGTAATTATGACAATAAATTTATTTTATCCAGAAAAGCAGTAGGAGAGGAAGCAATGGATTGGGTGAAAAATGAGTTAAAAGAAGGAGATATTGTACATGGAATTGTAAAGAGCGTGCAACCTTATGGAGCATTTATAGAGATTGGCGGAGGCATAGTAGGGCTATTACATATAGAAGATATTTCTGTGGCAAGAATAAAATCTCCATTAGAAAGGCTAAAAATTGGACAAAAACTACAAGTTGTGGTAAAATACATAGATAGAGGGCAAGATAGAGTACTTTTATCCTATAAAGAACTATTAGGTAGCTGGGAAGAAAATGCCAAAGAATTTGAAGAAGGTTCTGTTGTCATTGGAATAGCAAGAGAAGTAGAAAAAGCAAAAAATGGAATCTTTGTAGAATTAAAACCAAATTTAGTAGGAATGGCAGAATACAAAGAAGGAATTGACTATGGTCAAAAGGTAAATGTCTTTATCAAAAAGATTATCCCTGAAAAGAAAAAAATTAAACTAATGATTCTATAAATGCAAAAGAAAATAAAAACTTAAAGTAAAAAGGTAT
>CALXAS010000086.1 GCA_944386315.1 uncultured Clostridia bacterium
GGTATCTTCTATTTTATCTTGTACTACACTGCCTGGTTTATCATTAAAAGTAGATTTTGTAATGATAGGAATATGATATTTTTCTCCTACTTCTATACAACGATTATGAAGTACACGAGCTCCTTCATTCGCAATTTCTAACATTTCCGTATAGGAAAGTGTGGGTAGTTTTTGTGCATCTGGTATTTTTTTAGGATCTGTGGTATATACACCATCTACATCCGAAAAAATATAGCAATGTTTTGCCTTTAGAGCTGCTGCAATAGCTACTGCTGTCGTATCAGAGCCTCCTCTTCCTAATGTAGTAATATCACCTTTCTCATTAATACCTTGGAAACCAGCTACAATTACAATTTTTCCTTTTTTCAGTTCTTCTTCTATTCTAGTAGTATCTATTGTTTCTATTTTAGCATTTTGGTTTGTTTTGTTTGTATACATACCAGCTTGCCAACCAGTAAGAGAGATAGCATCATATCCCATTCTTTTCAGCAATATAGCAAGTTTAGACATAGATATTTGTTCTCCTGTACTTAAAAGCACATCCATTTCTCTATCGTCCGGAACTGCGGATAATTCTTTTGCTTCTTTTATAAGCTGATCTGTGGTCTTTCCTTGTGCAGAAACCACAACAACTATATTTTTTTCTTCCTCCTTTATACTGATGATTTTTTCTGCCACCATATTCAATCGAATATTGTCTGCAACACTACTTCCTCCAAATTTTAATACTGTTACCGTGTCCATATTCATTGGCACCTCTTTATTATTTTTTAAAATCCCATTTAATTATAAATATGGCTACTACTATTATATGCGATAGTTTGGCAGAATGCTATAGTTTTTGAAGATATTTTAAATATGCTTCCATGAAGCCATTTAAATCTCCATCCATTACTGCTTGTACATTTCCTACTTCATACCCTGTGCGATGATCTTTTACCATTGTATAGGGACAGAATACATAAGAACGTATTTGACTTCCCCACGCAATATCCATTTGATTACCTTTTAAATCTTCTATTTTTTCTTTCTGCTCTTTTTCTTTTAGGTCTAATAATTTTGTTTTTAGCATCTTCATAGCAGTTTCTCTATTTTGTATTTGAGAACGTTCTGATTGGCATGCTACCACAATATTGGTAGGAATATGGGTAATTCTCACTGCAGATGATGTTTTGTTAATATGCTGTCCTCCTGCTCCTGATGCACGATATGTATCCACTCTCAAATCATCTGGATTAATCTGCATCTCTATGTCATCTGTAATTTCTGGCAATACTTCTACAGAAGCAAAAGAAGTATGCCTTCTTCCACCACTATCAAAAGGAGAAATTCGCACTAATCTGTGAACTCCCATTTCTCCTTTTAAATAGCCATAGGCATAATCTCCTTTTATCAGTGCTGTTACACTTTTTATGCCTGCTTCTTCTCCTTCTAAATAATCTAATTCTTCTACTTGATAACCATTGTCATTTGCCCATCTTGTATACATACGATATAACATTTCTACCCAATCTTGTGCTTCTGTTCCACCAGCTCCTGGATGTAGAGTTATCATCGCATTATTTACATCATATTTACCGGACAATAAGGTGTTTATTTCTAATTTCTCTACACTTTTTTCTAATTTTTTTACACTTTCTTGCAATTCTTGTTCCATTTGCTCATCTTTTTCTTCTTTTAAAAAGACAAGCACTTCTAGAATATTATCTAAATTCTCTTTTACTTTTTTATATTCCTCTAATTTATTTTTGATGTTTGTAATTTCTTTTAAAATTTTACCAGAACTACTAGCATCTTCCCAAAAGCCTTGTTCCAATGTTTTTTCTTCTAACTCTTGTAATTTTTCTCCTAGATGAATTACATCAAAGGGACTCACCTACACTTTGTAATTTTGTTTGTAATTCATTGGTCTTTTGCTCAATTTCATCAAAATCTAACATACTTCTTCACTCTCCTTGTATGCCTTATTGTATCATAGAATTTTTTTGTTATCAACTGCAATTTAGGGACATTCTTTGAATTTTAGGACGTTCCTTAAAGTTCACTTTAATCTTTGAACTTTAAAGAATGTCCCTAAAGTTCACTAATAACCTTAAACAGTTAGTTCAGGATCATCATAAGCTAATTTTCCGTCATTACCTATGGTAAATTTTATTCTTATAGAAAATAAATCTGCTTCTAACACAAATTCATATTCGCCAGTTTGTAGCTCGCCATATATCTTTGTCCAAACACATTTTTTCCTAATTACATTTTCGTTATTAGTTGTTTGAACACTATCTTCTATGTTAGCATCAGCATTTTGTTTTGTCGCCCTCTGCCAAATATATTCACTACCCGTTCCGAGTATATCCGGAAGTTGTATTCCCTGTACTCTCCCCTATTTCATAGCCAATTCCTGTGTAATCTTCATTTTTTACTTTTTGATAAAGGATGTATTCATTAGAGTAGCTGTATGGCTTTTCATTATTATCTGTTATCTCTAAAGTAATTCCTGTATTTGTTAATTCAGATATTACCACACTAACTTTATCGCGTGAATTATAGCAAAACTTCCATTCCTTATCTGGTATTGCTACATCACTTTTTTCTTTTACGATTTCTATTCTATTCACATGGGAAATTTGTGCAGGATAGCTCTCCATAATCATTCCGTCAAAATAGATTAATATTTCTTGCTCTGGTTTAAATTCTAAATTTTCAGCATTTTCATAACCAACACTATATAATCCTGTATGGTTTTCCTCTATTCCCATAACCATTAGACCTCTATCTACTCTTACTATCACTGCACGCATAACAGCCTCTAAATTATTGGCATAGTTTTCATACTCTTCTGCAAAATCTTCATATTGCATAAACCAAGTTCCTATTTTTATTTCATCATAACCACTTAATTGATGAAAATTAATCACTTTATAACCCAATCCAAAATATTCCACTGTTCCACCATCCCTATATGTACCTGATGGATTTGCGATACAGAATATTGGTTTTTCTCCTTTTTGTACTCTTGTATAGTCAATACAAAAAAATACTAGTCCCATTACGATAAGTATTATGAAAATAATTCCTATTATTTTTCCTATTCTTTTCATTGTTATCCCCCTTTTTTTATAACTATATCATTCCCTTATAGAAAAAGCAAGAAATATATACAGAAGAACAAAAAAATTGAACTTTAAGGAACGTCCCTAAAGTTCATTTTTTTAATCAATTTCTATAGCACCTGTATATAATCCATAATACATACCTTTTTTGCTAATTAATTCTTCATGATTTCCTCTTTCTATAATTCTACCATGGTCTAATACCATAATTAGGTCTGAATTTCGAATGGTTGATAATCTGTGGGCAATAACAAAAACGGTTCTTCCTTCCATTAATTTATCCATACCGTCTTGTACTATTTTTTCTGTACGTGTATCAATACTTGAGGTTGCCTCGTCTAATATCAATACTGGCGCATTATCTAATGCTGCTCTTGCAATGGATAGAAGTTGCCTTTGTCCCTGTGATAATCCCTCTCCATTTCCTGTAATTTGTGTATCGTATCCTTGTGGCAAATGCTTAATAAATTGGTCTGCATTAGCTAATTTTGCAGCTGCAATTACTTCTTCGTCGCTAGCTGTTGGTCTTGCATAACGAATATTATCTTTTATACTTCCTGTAAATAAACTAGTATCCTGCAACACCATTCCTAATGACCTTCTTAAATCGCTCTTCTTAATTTTTTGAATATTAATACCGTCATATCTTATTTTTCCACTTTGTATATCATAGAAACGATTAATTAAATTTGTAATGGTTGTTTTTCCTGCTCCTGTTGCTCCTACAAAGGAAACCTTTTGTCCTTCTTTTGCCTCTAGTGAAATATCATGTAATACTACTTTTTTATCTGTATAACCAAACACTACATTTTCAAATTTAACATGTCCTCTTAGTCTAGCATAAGTAATTCTTCCGTCGTGATGAGGATGTTTCCATGCCCACAATCCTGTTCTTTCTTCTGTTTCTACTAACTTGCCATTTTCCATTTTAGCGTTAACAAGTGTTACATAACCATCATCTTCTTCTGATTTTTTATCAATTAGTTTAAAAATTCGTTCCGCTCCTGCTAAAGCCATAGCTATAAAGTTCATTTGCTGAGATACTTGCCCTAGTGGGTTTGTAAAGGATTTTACATATTGTAGAAAGGCTGCAATACTACCAATGGATAGAATTCCATTAACAGATAAAACTCCTCCAATTACAGCAACTAATACATACCCTAAATTACCGATATTTAAAATACATGGCATTAAAATATTGGCATAGGCATTAGCACTTGTTGCACTATCGCATAATTCTTCATTTAATTCGTCAAATTTTTTCTTGTTTTCCTCTTCATAACAAAATACTTTTACTACTTTTTGTCCTTCTATCATTTCTTCTATATAGCCATTTACTCTTCCTAAATCTTCTTGCTGTTTAATAAAAAATCTAGAACTATTTCCACCTAAATATTTAGCTACAAATGCCATAATAATAACCATTGCCACAACCACTAAAGTTAAATAGATATTGGTTGTAAGCATTGAGATAAGCACAGTTACCATTGTAATAATAGCTGCAAATACTTGTGGAATACTTTGGCTTAAACACTCTCTTAAAGCATCTACGTCATTTGTATAAGTACTCATCGTTTCTCCATGTGGATGGCTATCAAAATAGCCTATTGGCAAAGTTTGCATATGATTAAACATCTCTGTACGAATTCTGTTTAATATTCCCTGTGATATATTAATCATTAATCGATTGTAAATATAGGTAGCCACAATTCCAATGAGATATATAACAGCCATGCCCAATATTGCTTGTAATAAAGAACTAAAGTCTGGATTTTGTTGTCCTATTAATGGAACAATATAGTTATCAATTAATTGTTGGATAAATTGAATTCCCAAAACACTAGCAATGGAGCTGACAATAATGGCTACGCACACAATAAAAAATTGCAATTTATAAGTAGTAAACATATATTTTAAAAGTCTCAATACGGTTTTTGATTTTTTTGTTTTCTTACCCATTATCTTCCTCTCCTTTCATTTGAGATTCATATACTTCTCTGTATATTTGATTTGTTTTTAATAATTCTTCTGATGTACCAATTCCATTGATTTTTCCATTATTTAGTACAATAATTTTATCAGCATCTTCTATTGAAGTAATACGTTGTGCAATAATAATTTTGGTGGTATTTGGTATTTCTTCTCTAAATGCTTTTCTAATTAATGCATCTGTTTTCGTATCTACCGCACTAGTAGAATCATCCAAAATTAATATTTTTGGTTTCTTTAATAAAGCTCTTGCAATACAAATTCTTTGTTTTTGTCCACCAGATACATTGGTTCCACCTTGGTCTAATATTGTTTCATATTTTGCTGGGAATTGTTGTATAAATTCGTCTGCTTGTGCTAGCTTGCAAACTCTTTCTAGTTCTTCATCTGTGGCTTCTTTATTTCCCCATCTCAAGTTTTCACTTATAGTTCCAGAAAACAATACATTTTTTTGTAACACCATAGAAACACTGTCTCTTAAGGTTTCTAGGTCATAATCTCTTACA
>CALXAS010000087.1 GCA_944386315.1 uncultured Clostridia bacterium
GATTGCGAAAAGTATACAGAAAATAATCTTTAAAAACTTTAATTTTCTAAGAAAAAAATTTTTATTCGTTACAACTGTTTAATATTTACATAAATTGACTTTTCGCTAGAAATTTGGTACAATAGAAGTATGGCTATATGCTAAATTTTAAATAATTGCAAGGAGGGTCTAACGAGATGACCAGAAAGAATTTGAACATGCGGTACCTGCTAGCTTTGGAAAAGGCTGCAATCTATTTGCAGGAAGGGCTGGAAGTACCTGAGTCGCTTATTGAAGAGGCACTTGAAACGAAGAAACCAACCCCACCTAATACGCTCGGTTCAGAAGAGCGTTCTCAGTATATGAAGGCGCTCAATCGATACCGTATGGAAGCAGCAACTTTTTTAAACGCTGCCACCAGGTTGGCAGAAAGCAAGTAAGGAGGAAAAGAATATGAAAGAAAACACTACATATCTAGTAGCTTTGGAAGAAGCCGCCAATTATATGAGGGAAGGAAAAGACGTTCCAATGGCTATTATAGAAAAAGCAATTGGAAAACGTCCAGCCTTCTGTGACTCACCGGATCTTGATAGTATGCAAGAAGCAATGCATGCTCACAACCGGTACCGTGTGGAAGAAGCCGCATTTCTAGATGCCGCTTTTCACCTTGCGAAACCCTAGAAGGGGTAGAACGCGGAGCAATGAAAATTTGCTCCGCGTCTTTTGTCTATTTTTGACTAAAAGTTTTTCTTTACTTTTCCCAGTTTTTATGATATTCTTATCTTGCTTTATTTTAGTGAAACTTTTTTATTCTTATATATTTTTTCTCTTTTAGAAACGATTTCTAAAATAACCGGCCTTTCTCAAGAAGAAACAAAAAAACTAAAGTAATTTTTTTGCAATTAAAATAGTAGCCGGTCTTTACATAATTTTTTTTAATCAAACCCCTTCCATTTTGGTAAAATATGTGATATAATAAGGTTGTTGAATATTTTTGAAGAGAAAATTTTTTACAAATTTGTTAATATATTCATATTGTTTTAATAAGGAAAGGGGAATTTTATCATGACAGGTATTATTATCACCGTTATTGTTATCGCTATTTTAATACTTCTTGCTGTAAAATCTATTAAGGTTGTAAAACAATCTGAAGTATATATTATTGAAAGGTTAGGTAAATTTCATAAAGTAGCAGATGCTGGTCTTACTGTTATCATTCCTTTTTTAGATAAAGTAAGAAGCGTTGTTAGTTTAAAGCAACAAACCTTCGATATTACACCACAAGAAGTAATTACTAAAGATAATGTTACTATTACAATTGACACTGTTGTGTTCTATAAAATTACAGACCCAGCTAAGGCAGTTTATGAAATTCAAAGTTTAAAGAAAGGTATTGAATACTTAGCTATCACTACTATTCGTGATATTGTTGGTAAATTAATGCTTGATGAAACTTTTAGTTCTAGAGATTCTATTAATGATTTACTAAGAGAAACTTTAGACGAAGCTACTGACCAATGGGGATGTAAAATTGATAGAGTGGAAATTAAAGATATTACTCCTCCTGCAGATATCCGTGATGCCATGGAAAAGGAAATGAATGCAGAAAGAAGTAAAAGAGCTTTAATTTTGCAAGCGGAAGGTGAAAAGCAATCTGCCATCACTCTTGCTGAAGGTAAAAAACAAGCTGCTATCTTAGAGGCAGAAGCACAAAGAGAAGCACAAATTAGAAGAGCTACTGGTGAGGCTGAAGCTATTAGAAAAGTAGCTGAAGCCAAGGCAGAAGAAATTCAAAAAGTATATTCTGCCATGAAAAAAGCAAATCCAGATACTACTTTAGTACAATTAAAATCTTTAGAGGCTTTAAAAGAAGTAGCAAATGGAGAAGCAAACAAAGTATTTATTCCATTTGAAGCTACTGCCGCATTAAGTAGTTTAGGAACTGTAAAAGAAGTTATGAAAGATGCCGAAGAAAAGCAAGAATTAGAGAAAAAATAATAGCTTACATATATTAAGACGTTCTGTAAAGAACGTCTTTTTTTATGCTTTTTTTACTTTAATATGCCCTCATTATACGATTGGTTTTACGTTTTCATCTGGTACGTAATATTTGGTTCCCAGCATTTTATCTGGTAAGTATTGTTGCTCCACTACGTGTCCCGGATAGTCATGCGGATATTTGTAACCTGCATGATACCCAAATTGTTCCATTCCTTCTGCAGGAGCATTTCGAATATGCATTGGCACATCTCCCGTATCTTTATTTTTCACATCTCCTAAGGCTTTATCTATTGCTAAATAACTAGCGTTTGATTTTGGAGATTCTGCTACATATACTGCTGCTTCTGCTAAAATAATACGTGCCTCTGGCATTCCTACCATATGTACTGCTTGCATAGCATTATTGGCAATGACTAATGCATTGGGATTTGCCATTCCTACATCTTCTGCCGCTGCGATTACAATTCTTCTTGCTAAAAACATAGGATCCTCTCCTCCATTTAAAGCCCTTGCTAAATAAAAGATAGCAGCATCTGCATCGCTTCCTCGCATAGACTTGATAAAAGCGCTAATGTTATCATAATGGCTATCTCCATTTTTATCAAAAATAGCTTTCCTATTTTGTACACAATTGGCAGCAATCTCTGGTGTAATTTCTATATAGCCTTCTGCATTTACTTTAGTAGTTAATACGGCTACTTCTAAGCCGTTTAAAGCTGTTCTTACATCTCCATTGGCTACTTCTGCAATTTTGCGCAGAGTATCATCTTCTATTTTTATTTTATAGCTACCTAATCCTTCTGGTGCTGTTAATGACCTTTTTAACACTGTGTATACATTCTCTAAACTTAGAGGCTCCAATCTTACTACCATAGAACGGGAAATTAAAGCCTTATTTACCTCAAAATATGGATTCTCTGTGGTAGCTCCTATTAAAATAACAGTTCCATTTTCCACAAAAGGAAGAAGGGCGTCTTGTTGTAATTTATTAAAACGATGAATCTCATCGATAAATAAAATGCATTTTCCAGAAGGATTTAGCAATAAATTACTTGCTTCTGTAATAGCATTTTTTATATCATTAATTCCTGCTGTTACGGCATTAATTCTTGTAAATTTATATTTTGTGGTGTGACTAATCACTCTAGCAAGCGATGTTTTCCCACATCCTGGAGGTCCCCATAAAATAATACTAGATAACCTATCTGCCATAATGGTTCTATATAAAATTTTATCTTTTCCTAAAACATGTTCCTGCCCCACATATTCTTCTAATGTTTTAGGTGCCATACGAAAGGCAAGTGGCTTACTTAAATCTACCATATTTTTTCCTCTTTCTCTTTGCTTTTTTTCCTATTATCTTGCTAAATTTTTTAAACCTTTACGAATCATATCTTCCACGGTCATTTCTGTAATATTTATTTTTGCTAATGCATTTTCTATTTCTTTTCTGCTGTATCCTAACACTTGCAAAGCTGCTTCTGCTTCTGTATATTTATCATTTTTCTCTATGACTGATTTTACATTATCTGCAACTTCATCATTTTCTTCTAACTCTTGTGTTTTTAATTTATCTTTTAATTCTAAGATTAGTCTTTGTGCCGTTTTTGCTCCTATTCCTGGTAATTGTTTAATTTTTGCTACATCGTTACTAATAATGGCTAAAGCAAAACTAGATGGTGGTATGTTCGATAAAATACCAATAGCGGATTTTGCTCCTATTCCACTAACAGATAATAATAATTCAAACATACGAAGTTCTTCATTGGTTTTAAAACCATATAAACTTACGTCATCTTCTCTTACACGATAATAAGTATATACTTTTACCGTTTCTCCTAATTCTCCCAATGCTTGTATAGAAGGTTCTGACATATAAATTTTATAGCCAATCCCTCCTACCTCTATTACTACGTATCCTGTTGTTTTTACTTCTAAACTTCCCTTTATATAGGCATACATTTTCATTTCTCCTTTTTTCTTTTATGTTGGTATTGTATCATATTTTTCATTTTTTTCAAGTCTTTTATGAATTTTTGTTCGATAACAAAATTGGAAGCAAAAAAATATTGCTAAATAGCTTGAAATTTTTGCTATTCTATGTTAATATAGTAAATAGTCAATTTTATTAAAACTTATAGGAGGTGCTAAAAATGGCTAAATGTGAAATTTGTAACAAAACACTATCTCATGGAAATCAAATTAGTATTGAACGTTCACACGTTAGTAGAAGATTTACTAGAACTTTTAAACCAAATGTAAGAACTGTTAAAGTAATGGTAAACGGTCAACCAAAAAGAATGCATGTATGTGCTAAATGCTTACGTTCTGGAAAAGTTACAAGAGCTTAATTTTATAGAATATAAAAATTATGTGATGCATCATATTTTTATAAAATACTAAAATTTCTTAAGAAATAGGAAACATCGGCTAGAGAAACAAATCTCTAGCCGATGCTTTTTCTTATGTATCTTTCCTATTTTTCCTTAATCCCAAAGATGAATTTTACAAATCCTCTTAAAAATTTAGGAACTTTTTTTACTACAATTGTCATCCTTATCCACTCTCCTTTTATTTTTTAACAAAATAGCCAAATTAGTCCCATAGCTAAGATTGCTATTCCTATTAAAAATAACCATCCTGTTGTTGGAAGCAATAAAACCAGTAATACACCTAAGCCAACTCCTATGAAACATACTCCTATCGTTTTTTTCAGTGCACACAACATAATCTATTACCTCCTTATGATATTATATTGCCTTTTTTGGATTTTGTGACTTATTCTTCCTAAGGAGATTTATAAACAATATTCGTCTATTTGCTTTCTGGCTTCTTCTACTACTAATTTCTTTTGTTTACATTGTTCTACAAGATTCTGAACAAAAGAAATATCTTCCTGTGGAAAAGATTTTTCTACTACTTCTCCATACCCCTCATTCATTAATACCAACATTAACTCCATTTGTGCCCTTTTATTAGTACTAGAACATTCTAAAATAGACTGTAATTTATCATATTTTTTAATATATTTGTTTTGTATTGCTACATCACTATTAGTAGGTTGCATTTTTACATAGTAATGAAGGTTTATTTTTTTTATTGCTTCTTGCATAATAGGGTGCATTCCTTCTGCTATTGTTATTTTTTCTTTCTTTTCTGTAGGATTACCGTCTTTTCCTTTTTGTTGTTTCTTTGCTTTTTCTCTTTGTACACCAACTATGCCTTCTTTGCTTGTTTTCCAAATAACTTCTTGCTTAGCATGTTTTTTACTTGGTTTTAAACTAGGTAGTATCTTTTTGCTCTAAAGTTTCTTGGCATTCGTTTTTTTCCTTACTTTCCTTCTTTTGTTTTTTCCAATTATAAAGCGTTGGCTTTGATATACCTGTCTCTTGTGCAATTTTTGCTACACTTTCTTGTTGTAATCTCTTTATAATTTGCTCTTTATACTCTATTGCATATGCCATATCGATATCCCCTTTGCTCATTTTATGTTGCCTATTGTATCATGTTATTAAAATTTATGCAATCTTTTCCGTGAATCACATACACTTGCTTTTTCTTTTTTCTTGTGTTTTAATAACAAAGATGAAACAAAAAGGAGGATT
>CALXAS010000088.1 GCA_944386315.1 uncultured Clostridia bacterium
GTATTGCAGAAATAACTACAATACTTTCCAGAGAGCCTCTCTTTCTTTTTACTGTCCACTTTTAAGGTAACAGTTCAGGGAACTATGCCCTCTTTCTAATATTTTGGTTTTATTTTTATAAATTTTTCTTTCAAACTATCCTCTATGCTAATTAAAAGTATTAATTGTTACAATACTATACATTAAATCTAAATAAAACAATATCTCCATCTTGCATAATGTAGTCTTTTCCTTCTGAACGTACTAATCCTTTTTCTTTGCAAGCTACCATAGAGCCTTCTTTTACTAAATCGTCATAAGAAACCACTTCTGCTCTAATAAATCCTCTTTGAATATCGGAATGTATTTTTCCTGCTGCTTCTGGTGCTTTTGTTCCTTTTTTAATGGTCCATGCTCTTACTTCTGGCTCTCCTGCTGTTAAAAAGCTCATTAAACCTAATAAATCATAACTTGTTTTAATTACTTTATCTAAGCCAGATTCTTTTAGCCCTATTGCTTCTAGCATTTCTTTTTTATCTTCTCCGTCTAGAGTAGATAATTCTTCTTCTATTTTTACACATAAAGGAATTACTTTTGCATTTTCTGTTTTGGCATATTCTTCTACCCTTTGTACCATGCTATCTGCCTCTACATTTTCTAACTGACTTTCAGATACATTAGCAATATATAAAACTGGCTTTGCTGTTAATAGATACAAATCCTTGATACTTTCTTTTTCTTCTTCGTTTAGAGAAAGTGTTCTAGCACATTTTCCTTCTTCTAACACTTTTTTTATTTTTTCTAAGGTATCTATTTCTAATTGATATTTTTTATCTGCTTTTAATTTTTTCTTAGCTGCTTCTAGTCTTTTTTCTACCAATTCCATGTCTGAAAAAATAAGTTCTAAATTAATAGTCTCTATATCTCTTAATGGGTCTATACTGCCATCTACATGCACAATGTTAGAGTCTTCAAAACATCTTACTACATGAGCAATCGCATCTACTTCTCTAATATGAGATAAAAATTTATTTCCTAGTCCTTCTCCTTTGCTAGCTCCCTTTACTAAACCTGCTATATCTACAAATTCTATAATAGCATGTGTTGTTTTTTCTGGGTGATACATTTGTGTTAATACATCTAATCTCTCATCTGGCACTGGTACCACTCCTACATTTGGCTCTATTGTACAAAATGGGTAATTAGCACACTCCGCTCCTGCATTGGTAATACTATTAAATAAAGTTGACTTTCCCACATTTGGAAGTCCTACAATTCCTATTTTCATTTTGTTTTTCCTCCCTTTTATATACTTACATTTACTTGCATATTTTCTTTTTTCCATTGATTATTCTGTTTACTTTCATCTTGCTGCTTATTTATCATAATATTATTTTCTTGTACATTACTTGCTTCTTCGTTTACCTGCTCATTTCTAGATACCGTATTGGTTTGCACAGTATTGGTTATCTCTGTGTTGGTTTGCTCTGTATTTGTAATTTGCTCTATTTCATTTTTCGTCTCTGTTCCTTCATTTTCTTCATCTATCTCATTTACCTGATTCTCGGGCTGTTCTTGCTCCTCTTTATAAGTATGCCATGGATTATTGGGATTACTATCCGTTGGATCCCAATTTCTTAATTCATCTGGCATATTAGATATCTTCTTTGCCGTTGGCTTTCCTAACGGTCCAGGATTAGAAGAAGAATAAAACTCTACATAGGTTCCGTTTGCACAATTATCGTAAATCCACTTCGCATCTGCTACCGTCAAACGTACACATCCCGCAGAAGCATAAGTTCCTAATTTATCATACTCCCAGTATTCTAAACTTGCTGGATCACCTTTTTTCAAATATGGCACAGAATGGAACAAAATATTTCCTGTTATTTGTGTAGAATAATGACCCCATACATAGCCTTGTAAACGTAGCCATTCCCATCTTGCTGGTATTTTATATACTCCTGATTTAGGCGTATACTCTCCTGTAGAACATACCATTGCTTTTACTGGCACTGTGTAATTGCCATCGCTGTCTAGCCCATAAATAGTAACTACTTGTGCTCCATAATTTACTTTAATATAATATGGCTTTCCATTGCTTTTCTTTGTTTGTGTATTTTCCTCTTCTTTTATTTCTTCTGTTTGTTGCTCTTACCCGGCTTGTTCATTTACCTGCTCCTCTAATTCTTCCATACTAATCTCTTCACCTAGAACTTCTTCTTGTGCCTCTTCTTGAGATAGTGTTTCTGCTTGTGTGGTTTTTAAATTGTTTTGATAATTTAGTATGATAATAGCAGCTAGTATCGCCATCACTAATAAAATACTTATTATTCCTGTAATGGTCAATATTTTTGTTTTTTTATTTTTCCAACATATTTCTTTTATTTTTTTCATAATCTTTCCTTTATTTTTTGTTTCTTCCCTATTATACGCTTTTTTATCTTCTTTTACAAGGTTTTGCTTGGAAAAAAAGAAAATGCCTTTTTCTTTAGACATTTTCTTTTTTTACCTCTTTTCGAAGGGGGATAGTTTCTTGTTTTTTTCAATTATTTTTTTTTTAGTTTCGTATAGGCTTTCACTTCCTTTTTCTTATTTTTAATGTAGCTTTATTATACGGGTAGATTGTGTCTTTTCTAGGCTTGCTTTGTAAAGGATGTGTAAAAAGCATTAGATTTTTGAAAAAATAGTAGATTCATTAATTTTCATAATTAAAAACTGGCAACTAATTATTTCTAACTAGTTGCCTCCCATAGCAATTTTACTGGAACTTTCGTTCCTCCCACAGCAATCTTTATTGATTACTTTCTAATACTATGATACTATATTTTATACAATCAGTCAATGTTTTATTCAAAAAATTCTTTTCCTATTTTTTCATTTATCATATTCAAATATTTTCCATCAATCTTACCAATAGTACCACTAAAATTTAATCTCAATATACTAACTTTTTTCATTCTTGTAATATTAGACCATCTAATCATATCTTTAAATCTATATATACTGTCTATTTGTAATATTTCTGTAACTTGATTTTTCTTCTTTTCACATTCCTCAAAGAGATTTTTATCATGCTAGATTTTCAGGATTTAACTGTTCCAATTCTTTTAAAACAAATCTTCCATCTTTTCTAATTAAAACATCATCAAAATAAATTTCTCCACCACCATATTCTGGTGTTTGAATATTTACTATATCCCAATGAATTGCTGACCTATTTCCATTATCACTTTCCTCTAATGCCTCTCCAGGTGTAAAATGAAAGCTTCCTTTTATTTTTTCATCAAAAAGTGTATCACACATAGGTTTTTCAATATAAGGATTCAACCCTAATGCAAATTCTCCTATATATCTTGCTCCTTCGTCTGTATCTAGAATTTCATTCATTTCTTTGGTTTTATTTGATGTAGCCTTTACTATTTTTGCATTCTCAAATTCAAATCTTATATTATTAAAAAGCATTCCATTATATCTTGTCTCTGTATTATAGGTTATATATCCATTAACACTTGTTTTTACCGGTGCTGTTGCAACTTCTCCATCCGGTATATTAAACGTTCCCATATATTTTTGGGCTAGCATTCCATCAATACTAAATTTTAAATCTGTTCCTGGACCAACAATATGTACATTTTTTGTTTTATTCATTAACACAACTAAATTATCCATAGCTTTTGACATTTTTGCATAATCTATTGTACATACATTAAAATAAAAATTTTCAAATTCTTCATAACTCATATTGCTCATTTGAGCCATAGCATTTGTTGGATATCTTAATATACACCATTTTGTATTTTGAACACGTTCTTTTATATGAACTGGCTCTCTATAATATTTATTATAAATTTGTAAATTATTTTCATCTATTCCATTCCATTCTGCTGTATTAGAATTAGCACTAATTCCAAGATAGGCATCCATATCTTGCATTCTTTGTAAGTCGTGTTTTGCATACATTTTTATTTGTTCTTCTGAACAATTTTTTAATATTTCCCTTAAAACACTATAATTTATCATATTAAAATGAGGGTATGCTCCCATAATTTCCGCTTGTTTTATTATTTCTTTTCCTAGAGGGATAGAATCTTCTCCCATCATTTCAACTAAAATATGTTCCCCTTTTTTTAAGTTGATGGAATAATTTAAAAGATTATGTGTCAATTTTTTTATTCTTTCATCTATCATCTTATGCCCCCTATTTATATATTAATTAGAATAAATTAAAATATTAGTACAAAAATATTGTAACATTCCTATTGAATTTTGTCTATTAAAATTTTAAAACATTTAATTCGGATATTTTGACTTTAAAACAATTAAAAATATAACAATTTCTGTCAATGAAAAACGAGTGAGAAAAACTCACTCATTTTTCTAGGATATTTTTTGCATAGGAAATTATCTTGCTTACTCTAAATTATACTGCATAATTGTTTTTGGTAAATAAAATTTATATTCCGCCCATGTTTTTTCCGTTGTAGTTTCTTCTGTTCCATTATTGTGATTTTTAGAAATTATTTTGGTAGAATATACTACAATTTCTACATAAGGAGACTGATTCTCTTCAAGAAATACTATATTGGAATTTTCTGCTAAAGCAGAGTCAAAAGTTCCCTCACCATTTTCATTTAAATACCAATATGTAAGATTGTCTGTAGTTTGTATCGTTCCTCTAGATCTTGAAATTGTTCCAGATGTATTTTGCACTGGTATGTTACAAAAGTATAATAGTTCTCTTCGTTCTTCTGATTCTACAACAGTCTGCGTTATTGTTATGGGAGTAATAGTAGTATACCAGTAGTCAAAATTTGTTCCAATATATTTGCCAATTGGTATTTCTCCTACGATAACAATACATATTATTATCAGCAAGTTTATTATAATTCTTGCTATTTTGCTTTTTTCATAGGTATATGTATCCCGCTAACAAATATTAATAGCTATTCTCGTGGCAATTACCATAACAACTCCAATCAACCAAACTATCCAAAATTCCATAATTTTTCCTCCTTAAAATAATTATTTTATGATACCCGTCTATATATTAACCTGAAAAATAGGATTAAAAAAATTTTTACGTAAACAGCTTATCACAATTACCTTATAGTTTCAAGTATTTTACATACTTTTGTAGTGTTTCTCCTTTTCTTTATGAATTTTTTCGTTAGTTTAAAACCATTGAGAGAGTAAGAGTAAAAAAATATAAAAAAACTTAACGACATGAAGTTATGCGGTTTTTAAGGTAAAAAATATAGAAAAATAGAAAAATTTAAAATTTACGACAGAAATAGCAAAAACGCTTGATTTTTCAAGCGTTTTTGTGGATTTTCTAGCTCTAATTTGATATAATTTAGTTGCTAAAAAAAAATAACAAAGGAGCTGAAA